>NZ_CP064357.1:600000-815643 GCF_018141545.1 Miltoncostaea oceani
ACACGGCAGGAGATGCTGATTACGGGGCTCGACCGAGGCGAGGTTCTGCGCCGCATCAGGGACCGCTCCGACCGATCGGACTACCCACAGGGTGAAGGCATGCATCGGGACAGTTGACCGCCACCGACTACAGCTGGCGGCTTAGACGTCTGGCACGTCCCTTATCCCATGAGGGGCGGCGGACGACGTCGCGCGAGGCGCGGCGGGGCGTGGGACGACGCATGGTGCCGTCGAGTTCGCGGCATCGTCGTCGGACGACCTGCCCGGAGGACTCGATCAGTGCAACCGCGTGACAGTGACCTCTTGGGGGCAGGCGCGGGTCCTCGCCAAGACCTCCACACGTCGGTTCCTCGCAGCCGATGCAACGACTACTCACGACCTCGTCCCAGTTGGGATCTTCGCGTGCTCCTTAGCACCCGGTCCGGCCGGGTGGCGGACCTGAGTGGATCCCTCGTGGAGGACGGTTCCCAGACGAGCAGTCACTCGGAGTCGCACAGTGTGCGACCCGACTGCTCGGGGGGCCGCGGCGCCTGCGTCCCGGGTGCCGCACACCACCGCTACGCACGGACGGACGGACGGACGGACGGACGGATCGTAAGCCCCGTGTCATCTCCGGCTGTTCGAATCACGGTCGTCGTCTCAAACCTGTCTGGAGGAGGGACGTGCCGGCTAGCCAGAGTTCCGAGATCCGACTCCCTGGGTGCACCGCCGCTATCGACCGAGTCGTGGCGGCGGCACGCTGTCGCTTCCCTCGCCTGACGCCTGCGGGCTCGTTGGAGGCGGTCCGGGCTGGCGGGCTGATCGTCGATATCCGGTCTGAACTCCAGCGGGAGCAGCAGGGGCGGGTTCCAGGTGCGCTGTTCATCCCCCGCAACGTGCTTGAGTGGCGAGCCGATCCGACGTGCCCCCACCACAACCGCGTCCTCACTGCTGTGAAGGGTCCGCTCGTGCTCATGTGCGCCGAGGGCTACCAGTCGAGCCTCGCCGCCGCCGCCTTGGTCGATCTGGGGGTCGCGAACGCCGCCGACATGGAGGGCGGCTACGATCGCTGGCGCGCAGAGGGTCTGCCGACCGTCGGCGCCCCATGTCGGAGCGTCGAACGGGAATCGCGGTCGCCTCAACCGACGAATAGCGTGTCCACAACCGGGGGGCTGGCGTGACCGAGAAGGCCTACGACGTGGTGGTCATCGGCGCGGGACCGGGGGGCGAAGTCGCCGCGGGCCGGCTCGCCGACGCGGGGCTCGAGGTCGCGATCGTCGAGGAGCATCTCGTCGGCGGCGAATGCTCGTTCTACGCCTGCATGCCCTCGAAGGCCCTCCTGCGGCCGGCCCAGGCGGTGGCAGAAGCGAGGCGTGTCCCGGGCGCCCGCGAGGCCGTCACCGGTCCGCTGGACGTCGCCGCGGTCCTCGCGCGGCGCGACGAGGTCGTCCACGACCTCGACGACGGGGCGCAGGTCCCCTGGCTGGAGGCCCACGGCATCGTCCTGCACCGTGGGCGGGGGGTGCTGGACGGCGAACGCCGCGTGCGGGTCGGTGACGAGGTGCTGACGGCGCGACGCGCCGTGGTCATCGCCACTGGCAGCAGCGCGGCGGTCCCCCCTGTCCCCGGTCTGGCTCAGTCCTCCCCATGGACCAGCCGCGAGGCGGCGGTCGCCTCTGCCGTCCCGGGCCGCCTGGTAGTACTCGGCGGCGGTGTCGTCGGGTGCGAGCTCGCTCAGGCGTTCCAGACACTCGGCAGCGCCGTGACGTTGATCGAACCGGGGCCGCAGCTGCTCGGTCGCGAGGAGCCCTTCGCCGCCGAGCAGGTCGAGGGGGGCCTGGCGGCGGCGGGGGTGGACGTGCGTGTCCTCACGCGCGCCGAGCGGGTCGGGCGCACGGCAGCGGGTGTACGCGTCGAGCTCTCCGGCGCCGCCCCCGTGGAAGCCGATGAGATCCTCGTCGCGACGGGACGCCGCCCCAACGTCACCGGGATCGGCTTGGAGACCATCGGGCTGGCCGACGACGGACCGCTCGCCACGGACGTGCATCTGTGCGTCGCCGGGGCCGAGGGCTGGCTCTACGCCGTCGGCGACGTCAACGGGCGCGCCCTGCTGACCCACCAGGGCAAGTACCAGGGCAGGATCGCGGCGGACCACATCCTTGGTCGCTTCAACACCAGCATCGTCTACGGCGGGCCGCTGTCACCCCGGGTGGTTTTCACCGAACCTCAGGTCGCCGCGGTCGGCTACACTCTCGGGGCCGCCCACGAGGCCGGCATCGACGCACGCGCCGTCGACGCCGACCTCTCGGCAACGGCCGGTGCCTCGTTCCTCGGGCGCGGGGAACCGGGCACCGCCCGCCTGGTGGTCGACGAGAACCGGCGGGTGCTCGTGGGAGCGACCTTCACCGGCCCCGAAGTCGCGGATCTCGTCCATGCCGCGACGATCGCGATCGTCGCCGATGTCCCGATCGATCGGCTCTGGCACGCAGTGCCGAGCTTCCCGACGCGCAGCGAGGTCTGGCTGAAGCTCCTCGAGGCCTACGGCCTCTGAACCGGGGCCGCCGCGCGCGCGAATGTCCCCGGGGCGATGTGCACGGAACGGAACGGCGCAGGAATCGAACCTACCGGGCGGGAGTGATCCCTCCCCCACTCGTTTTGAAGACGAGGCGGGCCACCAGGCCCCGGCCGCTCCCCGGTGCGGTCAAGCGTAGATCATGGCCGCCGCGCGCCGCGGCGTAGAACCCGCGCGTCGCCCTCGCGTTTGGTGAGGCCCACGTCGTCGAGATGGCCGGCGATGGCGAGGGCGTGGCGACGCCCGACGCCCCAGGCATCCCTCAATGCTCCGATCCCGACGGGGCCCCGCTCGAAGATCGGGGACACCTCCCGCCACGCGCCCTCGAGTGCGGCGGCGTCGAACCACAGGTCCTCGACGCGCCGAACCCTCCCGGCGTCCCGCAGGGCCGCCAGGGCCGAGGCGATGGCATCCTCGTCGAGGCCGGTGATTCCCGGCAGCTCGCGCATCGACAGCGCGCGAAGCCCCGCGGAGGCGAGTGCCGAGGAGACGGTGTGCGCCTCGGCGCCGATGGTGCCGGCCCCCGGAGGCATCAGCCGGGCTCCTCGCAGCGTCATCGCACCCTCGGCGACCAACCCAGTGACGACTGCGGCGGCTGCCGCGGGGGGAAGGCCGGTCGCCGCCCTGGTCGCTGCGACGGTCGCCCCCCGTCCGCTGACGGCCGCACGCGCCTGGTCGCCGACTCGGGCGATGACCGCCTCGTGGAAGAGCCTGCCGCCGATGGACACGAGCCGGCTGCCGGCGCTCCGGGGGGCATCGTCCACGTCGTCGAGGCCGAGGGTGCCGGCCTCCTGGGCCCGCAGCTCGGTGATCGCGGTTGCGTCCGCCCCTGCGAGCACGGCGAGGCGTTCGGCGAGGTGCCGTCGCGGCCGGCCCCGCGGCGGATCGGTGTCGACCACCCGCGCCCCGGCGACGGTCCGCCCGGCGGACGCCCTCAGAACCAGCCGGTCCCCCGGCCTCGCGCAGACCGCGTGGGCGAGCCGGAGCTCGGCCGGGCCGTCCTCGCCGGGATCGAGGTGCCGGCGGTCGAGCAGCACGACGCGGCCCGGCCCCTCGTGCGTGCCGAGGAAACACTGCACCGTCGCATCCGAACGAGGGATGCCTTCCTCCCCCGCCAATGCCTCCACGTGGACGCCGAGCCGGTCCGTGAGGGCCCAGGGGTCGCCGGCGCGGACGACGCACGAGCCCCGCCTGGCCTCGGCTCGCCCGACCCCCGCGAGGGCGACGGCCACCCGCCCCGCTTCGACGCGCTCGACGGGGGAGTCGTGGACCTGGAGGCCCCTGATGCGCCCGCCGGTGCCGTCGGGCAGCACCGTGACGGCGTCGCCGACGGCGAGCCCGCCACCCCAGAGTGTGCCGGTGACGACCGTGCCCGCCCCGGGCGCGCTGAAGCACCGGTCGACCCACAGTCGTGGCGGGCCCTCACGCAGACGGGGAGGAAGGCGGGCGACCAGCCTCTCCAGGGCCTCGCGAAGCTCCGGGACACCGTCGCCGGTCGGTGCGCAGACGGGCACGATCTCGGTTCCCTGGGGCAGCAGGCGGGCGACAGCCGCGGACGCGGCCGCGGCGTCGCCGAGGTCGGATCGTGTGATCGCGACAACCCCCTGGTCGATGTCGAGAAGCCCGAGCACCGCCATGTGTTCACGGGTCTGGGGCATGACGCCGTCGTCGGCGGCGACGCACAGCAGGAACCCGTCGACCCCGGTCACGCCGGCGACCATGTGGCGCACGAAACGGTCGTGACCGGGCACGTCGACCAGGCTGACGGACCCGCCGGAGGCGAGCCGCAGAGGCGCGAAACCGAGTTCGATCGAGATGCCGCGCTGTTTCTCGGCGGCGAGGCGGTCGGTGTCCCTGCCGGTCAGCGCCCCCACCAGCGTCGTCTTGCCGTGATCGACATGCCCGGCGGTCGCCAGGACGACGCCGTCCCTCACGCTCGCGCCCCCCGAACCAGATCCGGGATGCGGAGCAGGTCGCCCTCCCCGAGAGCCAGCACATCGATCAGGACTCTGCCATCGGCGATGCGGGTGACCACCGGCGGGTCGCCGGAGCGCAGGCGGGCAGAGAACGCCTGGGCATCGCCGACGTGATCGGGCACGACGGCCCAGCTGGCCAGTTCGTGGAGGGGCATCGTGCCCCCGCCGACGCGCCCGACGGTGGCCACCACCTCGCCCCCGATGGCCCGAGCGAGACCGTCCGCCGCCGCGCGGCGCTCCTGCGACGAGGCTGCGAGCATCCGCAGGGCCGGGATCTCACGCCAGGCCCGCTCAGGGTCGCGGTGCAGTGCGAGGGTCGCCTCGAGGGCTGCGAGCGTGAGCTTGTCGGGTCGCAGGGCACGCATCAGCGGGTGGGCGGTGCAGCGCGCGACGGCCTCCCGGCGTCCCACGATCAGCCCGGCCTGCGGGCCTCCCAGGAGCTTGTCGGCGCTGAAGCAGACGAGGTCGGACCCCGCGGCGACGCTGGCGCGGACATCCGGCTCGTCCGGCAGGCGCGCATCGGCGCGCAGGACGCCGCTTCCGGTGTCGTCGAGCAGGGCGATGCCCCGCTCCCGGGCGAGTCCTGCGAGGGCGGCGAGCGGGGCCTCTTCAGTGAATCCGACGGTCCGGAAGTTCGAGGGGTGAACGCGCAGGATGGCGACGGTCTCCTCCCCGACGGCACGCGCGTAGTCCTCGATTCGGGTGCGGTTGGTGGTCCCGACCTCCACCAGGCGCAGCCCGGACGCGGCGAGGATGTCCGGCACCCGGAACCCGCCTCCGATCTCGACGAGCTGGCCGCGTGACACGACGACCTCGCCGCCGCCGAGGGAGCAGAGGGCGAGGAGAACGGCGCCGGCGTTGGTGTTGACCGCGCAGGCGTCCTCGGCGCCGGTGAGGGCGCGCAGGTGTTCCGACACATGGTCGTGCCGTGATCCCCGCGTGCCCTCGTCGCGCCGCCACTCGAGGGTGCAGGCCCCCGCGGCGGCCTGGATCGCGTCGATCGCGGCGTCGGCGAGCGGGGCTCGGCCGAGGTTGGTGTGCAGGATGACGCCCGTCGCGTTGACCGCCTCACCGAGAGACGCCCGGAGACGGTCGGCGACCTCACGCGCCAGGCCGCCGACTCCCGCTTGCGTCGTTCGTCGCGCCGCGAGCACGGCGCGGACCTCGTCGGTCACGCGCGTCCTGCCGTGCCGGTCGGCGAGGGCCCGCACCGTCGGATCGCCGAGGACCGAGTCGACCGACGGGAGCGACCGTCGGGGGTCAGGCCCCGGCATGCACCCGTATGCGACCCGGGGCGCCATCGGTGAGCCGCCCCACGGGCCATGCCTGGACGCCGCGCCGGGCAAGGGCACGCTCCAGGGCGGCCCTGCGTGTCGGTGCGACGGAGAGCAGCAACCCCCCACTGGTCTGGGGATCGGCGAGCACCAGGCGCTCGACCTCGTCGACGCCCGCGTCGAACTCGACGTGGGCTGCGGTGGCGGCGAGATTGCGGCGCAGCCCCCCCGACAGGTGGCCGGCCCTCGCGAGGGCGTCGACACCCTCGATGCGGGGAACCGACGCGGCGAGGACCTCGGCGCCGGTACCGCTCGCCTCGCACATCTCGTGGAGGTGTCCGAGGAGCCCGTAGCCGGTGACGTCCGTCGCGGCGGTGAGCCCGCATTCCACGGCCGCCTCGGAGGCATCCCGGTTGGCCGTGAGCATCCACGCATCGGCGCGGGCGCAGACATCGACTCCGGCCGCCCCCGCTCCCCTCGCCGTCGCCACCAGGCCGACCCCGAGGGGTTTGGTCAGCAGCAGGTCATCCCCCGCCCGGCCCGCGGCGTTCGTCAGGAGCCGGTCCGGGTGGGCGGTGCCGACGACGGCGAGGCCGTACTTCGGCTCGGGGTCGTCGATCGAGTGCCCTCCGAGGACCGGGCAGCCGAGGGCGAGGGCCGCCTGGGCTCCCCCCGCGAGGATCGCCCCGAGGACGGTGAGGTCGCCGTCTTTGGGGTACGCGCAGACCGCGAGCGCCAGCGTCGGCGCCGCCCCCATCGCGTACAGGTCGCTCAGGGCGTTGGTCGCGGCGATCGCCCCGAAGGTCGCTGGGTCGTCGACGACGGGGGTGAAGAAGTCGACCGACGCGACGATCGCCAGGTCGTCCCGGAGGCGGTAGACACAGGCATCGTCGAGGGTGGCGGGGCCGACGAGGACGTCCGGGTCGCCGCTTGGCAACGGGAGACCCCGCAGGGCCTCGAGCAGCACGTCCTTCCCGAGTTTGGATCCGCATCCGGCTCCGCGGGCGAGCTGCGTCAGGCCCACCGGCGCCGCAGCCGCCGGGTCGTCGCGATCGTGGGGATCACCGGGCGGGATCGGGCACCTCCGTGGTCGCCGCGGCACCGACGGGGAGGATCCGGACGACGTCGATGGTGGCGTCGACGACGACCGTGATGGTGTGGACGCGGCCCCCGGGTTCGACGAAGGTGTCGCCGCGGCCGTAGGCGCGCATGGCCCCGCGGTCGGTGATCTCGACGCGGCCGGCGCGGACGAGGTTGACCGTCAGGCCGCCGTGCCGGTGGGTCGAGGTGAACCCGGTCCCCAGGCGCACCGACTCGGTCGTCACGTTCACGGCGCCAGCGGCCAGGTCGGCGACGGGGACCGTCGTACGGGTGAGCGTCGCGTCCGGCGGTTCCGAGCCGGCGAGCAGCACGGCCATGCCGAGCGCACCGGCGATCACCCCCGCGATGAGCGTGAGAACGGTTCGGACCGGTGTCGTCATGGGGGTGATCGTACGCCGTCCCCGGACCCCCGAGTCCCGCTTGGCGTGCGTAATCTCGGCGTAATCACCTCCTGGGAGCCTCAGCGCATGCGCCGAATCCTCGCTCCCGCCCTGGCCGCCGTCATCGCCGTTGGAGGCATCGCCTCGACGGCTCACGCGGCCCCCTCCACGGCGACCCAGAAGGCCCCGACGACCACCATTCTGCGGGGGGCCTTCACCGACTCCGCGAAGTACACCGGCAGCGGGTCGGTCGCCGTCACCCGCCGCTCCGGGGTCCGCACCCTGCGACTCGCCCGGAACTTCCGGGCCGACCCCGGGTCGATCCGCCTGCGTCTCTACGTGGCGACGGACCCGTCCGGCAGGGACTTCGTCGATCTCGGCCCGATGGCCGAGACCGGTGCCCAGTCGTTCCGCGTGCCCACACGCCTCAGCTTCAGTCGCTACCGCTACGTGATCGCCTGGTGCGCGGCCGTCGACGAGCCGATCACCCAGGCCAGGCTGATCCGGCCGCGCCGGTGAGTGACGGTGGCGCAGTGCCGGTGGGGACCAGCGACCCCGAGCCCTCAGGCGATGTGCGCCGGGAGTCGCTGAGACTGGGTCAGGGTCTTGCCGCCCTCCGGATCTTCTTCGGGTTGATCCTCTTCGCCAACGGGATCTCGAAGCTGTTCTCGTTCACCGACATCTCCCTCGGGCCCTACCAGGCGAACCTCATCGACCGTGGCCTTGCCCGGTCGATCCTGGAGAACGAAGCGGCCCGCACCGAGCTCCCGCTGATCGACACGATCGCGACGGAGGTGCTCCTCCCCAACTGGGGCTTCTTCGAGTGGGTCATCACGTTCATGGAACTCGGCATCGGCGCGCTCCTGATCGTCGGCCTCGCCACGCGCGGTGCCGCCCTCCTCGGGCTCGGCCAGCAGCTCTTCCTCGCCGGGCTGTACTTCTCCAGCAACCGCTGGGCGTTCGAGCAACCCCATGAGTACATCCCCCTGTTGATCCTCGCCATCGTCCCGGCGGGACGTGTCTGGGGCCTCGACGGCGCCGTGATCGCGCGTCGCCCACAGCTGCGACGGTGGCCGTTCTGAGCGGGCCGAGCGGTTCGGTCGACGCGCGGCTCCCCGTCGTCGGACGCGACCAGGCGGCCCTCACCGTCCGGGCGATGTACGCGGATGGTGACCCCTCCAACATCACCAAGGTACTTGCGGGGTCGCCGGACACCCTGGCGGCGATGGCTCCGTTCCTGTCGCAGGTGATGAACCCGACCACCCTCGACCTCGCGACGAAGGAGGTCGTCGTCCTTCGCGTGTCGGTGGTCAACCGGTGCGCCTACTGCGTACCGACCCACCAGGTGGCGGCCCGGCGGGCGGGCCTGTCACCAGAGGCCGTCGCAACGCTGTCCGCGCGGGAACTCACCGACGAAGGCCTCACCGCGAAGGAGCACACGCTCGCCGCCTACTGCGACCGGGTCGTCATCGACGCGGCCACGGTGGACGAGGGCCTGCTCGCCGAGATGCGCCGTCACTTCGAGGATCACGAGATCGTCGAGCTGACGGTCCTCGCCGGGGCGATCACGACGCTCAACTACGTCGCCGGTGTCGCCGGGATCCCCATCGACCCCCGGACCCTCTCCGCCGAATGAACCAACTGGGCGACGCGGTCCGCGCGGCGATCGAGGAGGCACGCCTCGGGCCGCGCCTGTGGCTGTACGCCAACTACCACTGCAACCTCACCTGCTCCTATTGCCTCACCGAGTCGGGCCCCGGCGTGCCCCGTCGCGCTCTTCCCGCCGACGCGATGGCCCGGGCCGTCGCGGAAGCCGCCGACCTGGGCTTCCGCGGTATCGGCGTCACCGGGGGGGAGCCGTTCCTTCGCCCCGACCTGCCGGCCGTCGCCGCGGACCTGTCCGGCGTTCTCCCGGTGCTCGTCCTGACGAACGCGACGCTCTTCGAGGGGCGGAGGATCGACCGGCTCGATCCGCTCCGCGGCCGTGATGTCACCCTCCAGATCTCCCTCGATGCCGCAAGCCCCGTCGCGAACGATCCGATGCGGGGCCCCGGCAACTTCGAGCGGGTGATCGACGCGATCCCGCGGCTGCTGGAGCGCGGCATCGGCGTACGCGTCGCGACGACCCTGTACGGCCAAACCGACGAGGAACTGGAGGCGGTCAAGCGGCTCGTCGCCGACCTCGGCATACCAGCCGACGACCACGTCGTACGCCCGACCGCTGCCCGCGGCCGTGCGGCCGAGGCGGGCCTCGGGGAGCTCGCCGGCATCGACGAGCTCCCGGCCGAGGCGACGGTGACGGTGGACGGCCTCTTCTGGAGTCCCTTCGCGCCGACGGTGCGGGGCGGCCGCCTCGACACCGACCTCCTCGTTTCGCGCCAGACCTCACCCTTGGCGGAGGGGATGCGGAGCTTCCTCGGCCTCGTCAGCCAAGTGCCCCTCGCCGAGGCGACCCGCTTCAGGTGAGCGTGAGCTCGGGGCGCGCCGTGAGCGTGCCACGTGCAGTCGTGTTGGTCCTGCTCGGCGTCGCAATGCTCGGCGTGCAACTCGCGCTGCGCGGCGAGGGCGACGCAACAGTCCAGGTGGTCGGGCAACTCGTCGCGTTCGCCGTGTTCCTGCCGGCTGCGGTCCTCTGCTGGCGCGGTCGCGGCCTCGGCCGGGTGGGACTCGCGATCGTGATCCTCGGCGCCGTCGCCTTCCGGGCGGCGGCGTTCATCCCCGGCGACGCGACGCCACCCCTGTCGGGCGACATCCACCGCTACGCCTGGGACGGCGAGGTGCAGCTCGCCGGGATCAACCCGTACCGGTACGCGACCGACGACCCCGCCCTCGCCTTCCTCCGCGACGGGGAGATCTGGCCAGGCATCAACCACAAGCCCTGGCACACCGTCTACCCGCCGGGCGCCCAGGTCGCCTTCGTCGCCTCGCAAGCGACGTTCGGCACGCACGTGCGCTCCTCGACGTGGCTGCTGCTGCTCGCGGAGGTGGGGGCGATCGGACTCCTGCTGGTGGCGCTCCGCCGCATGCGGGCCCCGCCCGAGCGGGTCGCCCTCTATGCGTGGCATCCGCTCGCCATCAGCGAGATCGCCGGCAATGGCCACATCGACGCCCTGGCGGTGCTCGCCCTGGCCGGGCTGATGGCGGCCTGGGGCGCACGCAGGCACGCCCTCGCCGGGCTCTGCGTCGCGGCCGCCGCGCTCATCAAGCTCGGCCCGCTGCTCCTCGTCCCGGCGCTCGCGCGGGCCGGGGGACGCCGCTTCGTCGTCGCCGCCGCCGCCCTGATGGTCGTCGCGTACATCCCCTACGCGACGACGATCGGCACCGGCGTGTTCGGCTCCCTGCGCCGATTCGAGCAGCAGGAGCGGTTCAACGGCAGCCTCGACCAGATCCTGTCGTCGATCCTCGGACGAGGCCCCTCACAGGCGATCCTCGCACTCGGGCTGCTGCTGGTGGTCGGCGTCGTCGCCCTACGCGAGCACGAAACGCTCGAGCAGGTCGCGCGGTCGGCGCTGCTCGTGCTCGGCGGCCTGCTGCTCGCCGTCGACTACGTCCAGCCGTGGCACGCCCTCTGGCTCACGCCCTTCCTGGTGATCGTCGCGGCGCCCGGATGGCTGTGGCTCACCGGGGTCCTGCCGCTCGCCTACGTCGTGAAGGTGACCGGCGGCCTGCCGATCTGGGCGAGCCTCGCGATCTACGGGCCCGTCGCGGCTGCGGCCGTCTGGCATCTGCGTGGCTCCCGCCGGACCGCCGGCCGACCGGCCCCCCTCCCCACCGACGTGCGCGTCGCGGCCGTCATCCCCGCACTCGACGAGGCGGAGGCCATCGGCGGCATCCTGGCGAGTTGGCCCCCAGGGATCACCGACGAGATCATCGTCGTGGACGGCGGCTCACGCGACGCCACGGCGGCGATCGCGCATGCAGGGGGCGCCCGCGTCGTCGTGGAGCCACGCCGCGGCTACGGTCGGGCCTGCGCAGCGGGAGCCGCCGCCACCGACGCCGAGGTGATCGTCTTCCTCGACGGCGACGGCAGCTGCGACCCCGGCGACCTCGCCAAGGTGCTCGACCCGGTGCTGCGCGGCGAGGCCGCCCTGTCCCTCGGCGCCCGGACCCACCCCGACGACGGTGCGATGAGCGTCCACCAACGCGCAGGGAACGCCCTCGTCTGCGCACTTCTACGCCTCACCCACGGCACCCGGGTCCGGGACATACCGTGCATGCGCGCGATCCGCGCCGACACCCTCGCCTCCCTCGATATGCGTGAGGGCACCTACGGCTGGCCCACCGAGATGATCGTCAAAGCCCTCCGCGACGGACACGCCATCGCCGAGAGACCCGTGTCCTTCCGGCGCCGCCGGGGAGGGCAGTCCAAGGTCGCCGGGCGGGTAGGACCCTCCGCCCGCGCCGGGACCCGCATGCTCGCCGTCGCCCTGCGATACACCTGACCGTGCGCCGACGAGTCCTCGTCGTGGCGAAGGCGCCCTCGGAAGGGCGGTCGAAGACGCGCCTCACGCCGCCCGTCCCGCCCCACCTCACCGCCCGGCTGTCGATGGCCATGCTCCTCGACACGATCGAGGCATGCACCCGGGAGGCCGACCAGGTCGGATTGCTCTGCCCCACCCCGGACGACGTCGGGGCCCTCCGGCAGGTGGTCGGCACCGGCGTCTCCATCCACGTCCAGCAGGGTCGCGGCCTCGGCGCCGCCCTCCGCGAGGAGATGCGTACCGGCACCCAGGACGGTGCCCTCGCGATCGTCAGCTCCGACGTACCCGGCTTGCCGGCGGGTGAGATCGAACGTGCCTTCGGCCTCGTCGCCGGGGACCGGGACGTCGTCCTCGGCCCGACCCTCGACGGGGGCTACTGGCTGATCGCGATGCCACGGTTCCACGAGGCGCCGTTCGCGCGCATCCCCTGGTCGACGCCGGCGTGCGCGGCGGTCACCCTGCAACGCGCCGCCGATGCGGGACTGCGCACCGACCGGGTGGCCGAGTGGCTCGACCTCGACACCCTCGTCGACCTCTCCCTCGCGATCCACGCGCCGCCCGGAGCCCTCGGGCCGCGAACCGCGGGAGCCCTCTCGGACATCGCGGGCTCGGTAGACATCCCACCCCCGCCGGCGAGGCGGTTGATCGACAGCGAACTCGTCGTCGCATCCCCCTGGCGGTCCCTCCTGCGCGACCGGCTCAAGGAGGACGGCCACGAGGCACGGGACTACCTCTACCTCGCCGCCCCCCGTGCGGTCTTCATCGTCGCGGTCACCACCGCAGGGGAGGTCCTGCTGGTGCGCCAATACCGCCATCCGGTCCGCGACTGGACGCTCGAGGTTCCCGCGGGGTCACTCGAGGATGGGGAGCCCCCCCTCGCCGCGGCACAGAGGGAACTGTCGGAGGAGGTCGGCGGGTCCGGCGGGGACTGGCGCCATCTGAGCACGTTCTTCTCCTCGAGCGCCCACATCGGCCTGCGGTCCGACGCCTTCCTGGCGACGGACGTCGAGGTCGGCGCCCCCCGCCCCGATGAGGACGAAGAGATCGAGGTGGTGCGGCTACCGGTCGCAGAGGCGCTGCGGCGCGCACGCGAAGGACGGATGGTCGAGGGGCAGACCGCACTCTGTCTGCTGCTCGCCGCCCCCCACCTCGAGCGCACACTCGGCTAGTCGCCCGGCGCGCAATGCCCTCGTAAGAAACGGATGCGAGCGTCCTCGCGGAGGGCCCACCGAGTTGACCAGGAGGCGCACCATGATCGAGGCGACGACGATCGACGACAAGGTCGATGCCATCGCGACGGAGGTGGTCCGGGCGGGAGCCGGCGTCGTCGACGAGACCGGGGAGTACCCCCGCGCCGCGCTCGCGTCGCTGCGCTCAGCCGGCGTGCTCGGACTCATCAGCGCGACCGAGGTCGGCGGCCTCGGGGAAGGCCCGGCCGCCGCCGCCCGCGTCGTGGAGCGCCTGGCGCGCGAGTGCGCCTCGACGGCGATGGTCCTCTGCATGCACTACGCCGCGACCGCCGTCATCGAGGCCCACGGCCCAATCGCCGTCCGCGAGCGGATCGCGACGGGGGAGCACCTCAGCACCCTCGCGTTCTCCGAGGTCGGCTCCCGGGCCCAGTTCTGGGCGCCGCTCAGCGCCGCCGAGACGGCGGGCGACCACATCGCCCTCACGGCCCGAAAGAGCTGGGTGACATCGGCCGCCGAGGCCGACTCCTACGTCTGGTCGAGCCGCCCCGTCGCCGCGGACGGCCTCAGCACCCTCTGGCTCGTGCCGGCGACGGCACCCGGCCTCCACGTGAGAGGCGCATTCGACGGCCTCGGACTCCGCGGCAACGGCTCGACGCCGATCGACGCCGACGCCGTGGCCGTGGCCGCCGACGCGATGCTCGGCAGCGACGGCGGCGGCTTCGACGTCATGCTCGGCACCGTCCTCCCGATCTTCCTCCTCATGGGCGCCGGGGCGTCGGTCGGCCTGTCGGACGCCGCCGCCGCCGCGGCCGCCGCCCACGCCGCCTCCACCCGGTTCGAGCACCTCGACCAGTCCCTCGCCGAGCAGCCCGTCACGCGCTCCAGCCTCGGCGCGATGCGCGTCCGCGCCGACGCGGCGCGGGCACTCTGGTCGGGGGCCCTCGAGGAGGCCGAGAGCGGCCGCGAGACGGCCGCGCTGCGGGCGTTGGAGGCCAAGGCCGCCGCGAGCGAGGCCGCGATCACGGTGACCGACGCCGCCATGCGCGTCTGCGGGGGCGCGGCCTTCCGACGCGAAGTCGCCGTCGAGCGCCACTTCCGTGACGCACGCGCGGCCGCGGTGATGGCCCCGACCACCGAGATGCTCCACGACCTGATCGGCAGGGCCGTCACCGGCCAGCCGCTCTTCGGGTGACCCCGGTGGAGCCGCCGCAGGCGCCGTTGGTGCTCGGTGCCGTCGCATACGAACCCCGTGTCGTCACGATCTGGGAGGGGTTCAAAGCCTGGCTCGGAGAGCGGGGCCTGCCCTTCGACTACGTCCTCTACTCGAACTACGAACGGCTGGTCGAGTCGCTGCTCGCCGGCGAGGTCGACATCGCCTGGAACTCGCCCCTGGCGTGGGTCCGGGCCCGTCGGCTCGCCGCCGCACGCGGGCAACGGGTCCACGCGATCGCGATGCGCGACACCGACTGCGACCTCACCTCTGTGATGGTGACGCTCCCGGACTCAGGCATCGACGCGATAGGGGATCTACGCGGCCGCACCCTCGGCGTCGGCGCCGTGGACTCCCCCCAGGCGACGCTGCTGCCCTTGTCGCTCGTCCGCGCGGCCGGCCTCACCCCCGGCCTCGACGTCGCGGTCCGCCATTTCGATGTGCTCGCCGGCAAACACGGCGACCACGTGGGCGGAGAGCGCGACGCGGCCCTCGCCCTGATGCGGGGCGAAGTGGACGCCGCCTGCATGATCGAGGGCAACCACGCCCTCTTTCGGCAGGAGGGGACATTGCCCACCGACAGTCGCGTCGTCGCCCGCACCCCGTCGTTCGACCACTGCAACTTCACCGTCACCGACGGCGCCCCGGCGGAGCTGGTCGAGCGGTTCCACGGTCTGCTGCTGTCGATGTCCTACGACGACCCCGAGGTGCGGCCACTGCTCGACCTCGAGGGCCTCCGTGCATGGCGCCCCGGCCGCGACGGCGGCTACGCGCAGCTCGAGTCCGCGGTCGACGAGGCCGGCTTCTACGACACCTGGGGCGCGGTGACGGAGACGGCGTATCGCTACTGATGCCCACTCCGAGACGCGAGGCAGGTGGCGGGCGGGCACAGCCACCCGACGATCGGACTCGACCGGACGCATGAGCCCGTGGCGCCCCGACATCGCCCGCGCCGTCGAGGAGGCCCCCCGGGGTGGATCCCTCGAGGACTGGAAGGCGCATGCGCAGTCGCTGCTGTCGCGCCAGCCGTGCGTCTTCGTGCGCAACGGTCAGATCTCGGCCCTCTACGCGACCCTCTACCTGCGTCGGCCGGAGCTGTTCAAGTGGGCGGGCCTCGCCGCGATCGCCTCACGGCACATCCGCGTCGCCCTCTGGCCGCTACGCCTCGGCGCGGCCGGCGAGGAGATCGACCTGCCGCGGGCCCTCGGCAGGTGGCAGGCGCTCCGGATCACCGACGCCGACGTGATCCGCCGCACCAACAACGACATCTTCGATGACATCTTCTGGGCGCACCTGGCGTACGACGGCGACCCGGCCGGCCTCGCCGAGCTCGAATCCCTCGTCCGGGGCACGCCCCAAGCTGCGATTGGAGCTGCCTTCAGGCGGATGGACGAGGGGCGGCGGCTGCTCGACGCCGACCGGGTGGGCGCCACCGAGATCGTGTGGGACGCCAATCGGCGGATCCTGGAGCACGAACAGCAGGCGATGGTGCAACCCAACTTCGAGCGCCTCTCCTGCGCGTATGCCCGGGCCTTCTCGTTCGGCGCCACGGCGGGGCTCGACGTCGCCGGCCTGCGGCGCGCCACCGCCGTGTTGAGCTCCTTCTACGGGTACTCCCTGCTCCGTCGCCGGCCGCCGCGGGGGACGCGGCTGCCCTTGCTGACCTCCTACGAGGACCGCTGGGCGTGGATGGAAGGGTCGATCATGCCGCGCTTCCAGCGACGTGAGCACACACGCCACGCGTTGCGACGCACTCTCGAGGCGATCATCGGGGAATCCCAGGGACATCCTACGGGGGCCGCCACATGACCAACACCGGCGCAACCGGTCCACGCAACGCCCCGTCGCTGGCGATGCCGGCGCGCCGGGACCCCGTGGCGCCCGTTCCGCGCGAGGCCTACTTCGAGGTCACGAACCGCTGCAACCTGCTCTGCGAGACGTGCCCGCGAACCCACTTCGAGCTGGAGCCCCCCGCCGACCTCTCCTACGAGCGGATGGTCGAGATCGGTGACCAACTGCCAGTGCTCGAGCGGCTCGTGCTCCACGGAGTGGGTGAGCCGCTCCTGAACCGCGACCTCCCGCGGATGATCGCCTACGGCGCCGGGCGCGGCGCGCATGTCGTCTTCAACACCAACGGCGTCCTGCTCGACACCAGGCGCGGGGATGCGGTCACCGAAGCCGGACTCGGCCAGCTGCGCATCTCACTCGACGCCGCGACGCCGAAGACGTACCACCGCATCAGGGGCGCCGACGTGTTCGCGCGGATCGTCCGAAACGCCGCGGCGTTCACCGCCCGCCGCCTCCAACGCGGAGAGGACGCCCCAACGGTGGAGATCTGGGCGACCGCCGTCCGCGAGAACCTGGAGGAACTCCCCGCTCTCGTGCGCCTCGCCGGCGAGCTCGGCGTCGGCGGCGTCAACCTCCAGCGCCTCGTCTTCAACGGCATGGGCCTCGCCGTCGCCGAACAGTCGGTCTACCGCGACCTCACAGCCCGCCAAGACGACATCCTCGCCGAGTGCCGCGCGGCGGCCGCCGAGGCGGGCATCGCCATCACGGGAAGTGGCGGCACCGACGGGGAGGGCGCCATCATGGGCGGCACCGAACCCCGCGCGTGGCTGTCGTGCCGGCGGCCCTGGAAGGTGCTGTACGTGACGGCCCAGGGGACGGTCCTGCCGTGCTGCATCGCCCCCTTCACGACCACGGACACCGGTCAGCTCGCCCTCGGCAACGTCATCCGGCAGGGAGTGGCGCCGGTGTGGAACGGACCGGCGATGCGCGACTTCCGGGCGCGACACCAGAGCGACGACCCGCCCGCGCCGTGCGCGCCGTGCGGGTCCGACTGGAGCCTCTGAAGGCCACAGCACGCGTGGTGGCGGCGGGTCAGACCGCCGGCTGAGACGCGGCGATCGGGAGCGTCAGAGACACCCGTGCGCCGCCCCCAGGGCGCTGCTCAGCCCAGATCCGCCCGCCGTGGGCCTCGACCAGGCCCCGGGCGATCGCGAGGCCGAGGCCCGCGCCTGCCCCGTCGCGGCGGCGGGCCGAGTCAGCCCGCCAGAAACGATCGAACGCCTGGTCGAGGGATTCGGGCGCGATGCCCTCACCCGTGTCCTCGACGCTGATCCGCACAGCCCCGTCGTCCGAGGCCACCAGGACCGCCACGGCGCCGTCGCTCGGGGTGTGGCGCAATGCGTTGGTCAGGAGGTTGAGCAACACCCGCTCGACCTGATCGGGCGCGCAGCGCACCCGTGGGACGGCATCATCGACGCGCGACTCGACCCGCACGCCGCGCGCCCGTGCACTGGCCTGGACGCCGCGCACGCAGCATTCCACCAGACCGCCGAGTTCGACCTCCCGCATCTCCAGGGTCAGCGCACCGGCGTCGATCCGAGCCAGTTCGAACAGGTCGTCAACCAGACGCCCGAGGTGGCGCACCTGGTCGTGCATCGCCGGCAGGTAGGCGTCGGCGGGCCGCAGCCCGTCCTCGATGGCCTCCAGCATCGCCTGGAGAGAAGCCAGCGGCGTGCGTAGGTCGTGGCTCGCGTGCGCCACGAGCTGGCGCCGGGCGTCGAAGAGCCGCTCCAGCTCCCCGGCCATGTGGTTGAAGGCCGCTCCCAGCTCGGCGACCTCAGCCGGGCCGTCCTCGGGTGCCCGGGCGGTCAGCTCACCGCGAGCCAGCTGCTCACTGGCATCACGCACCCGTCGCACCGGTACCAGCACCGACCGCGCCACCAACACCGCGCCGGCCATCGCCGCCAAGCCCGAGGCGCTCGCCACGGCGAGCACCGTCAGATCGTGCCCGGAGTCGAACATCAACACCCCCGACAGCAGAACCGCCGCCAGCGGCAGCACCACCGCCCCAAGAGCCAGCGCGACCAACCGAAGACGCAGCGTCGGTAGCCGCCTGGCCACCAACGCCAGCACCAACCCCGCGGCGAGGGTCGCCCCCGCCACGACCAGCGCCGGCCCGATCACGGGACGAACCGGTAGCCGACCCCCCACACCGTCTGGACATGGTCCGGGTGGGAGGGGTCGCGCTCGATCTTCTCGCGCAGGCGGCGTACGTGGACGGTGACCGTACCGCGGTCCCAGGTGGCCTCGTGACCCCAGACCCGGTCGAGAAGCTGCTCGCGTGAGAACACCAGGCGAGGGTGCGACGCGAGGAACCAGAGCAGGTCGAACTCCGTCGCCGTCAACCGCAGCGGCGCCCCGTCACGCAGCACCTCGCGGGTGCCGGCATCGATCGCGAGCGGACCGGTGACGATGCGTCGATCGGTCCTCGCGCCGGGCGCACGCCGCAGCACGGTCCGCACGCGCGCCACCAGCTCACGCGGCGAGAAGGGTTTGGTGACGTAGTCGTCGGCGCCGATGTCGAGGCCGACGAGGCGGTCGGCCTCCTCTCCGCGGGCCGTCAGCATGATGACCGGGGTCGATGACCGTGCCCGGATCCAGCGGCAGAGCTCCAAACCATCCATCCCCGGCAGCATCACGTCGAGGACGACCAACTCGGGGTCGATGCGCTCGATGAGTCTGCGCGCACTGAGGCCGTCGCCGGTCTCCACCGCTCGGTAGCCGTCGCGGCGAAGATAGGTCGCTACCACCTCGCGGACGATCGGCTCGTCATCAACGACGAGCACCGTCGCAGCACCGGCGGGGCCGGGGGCGTCAAGCGGCGACGTCGCGGGACCAAGCATCGTTGCTGCATGCTCGCACGCAGATGTTGCGCAAGGCTTACGGAGCCCAGCTGGCAACGCACGTTCCTCGCGGACGGTCACCGGTATCCGAAGTTCACGCGGCGGCAGGGTCGAGGAGGTGGACGCGGTTTCCGAGCATCATCCGGTGCCGCCGACGAGGGGCTCGGCGGATCAAGCGGCCCGAAGGTAGGACCATGTATCGCGTTCGAGATCGCGTCTGCGGCACTTGGTCCTGCGTCCACCCAAGCAGCGCGTCCTTGGGTCTGGGTTCCTTCGGTCACTAGCGGAGCACGGTGACGGGGTCGATCATGTTCTCGAGGCGGTAGCCGCCGGCCAGCGTCTTCCAGAGTTCGATGTGGGCGTGCGGTGGGCCGTCCTTCCAGGCGGTGACGGTCGCGACGAGCTGCCCGCGGCTCACCCTCTCTTCCACACTCACCTTTGGGACCACGTGGCGGAAGACCCAGACGCGGCCGCCTCGCTCCTCGATCTTGACCGTCCCCCCGAAGACCTGGCCCGTGTCGTTGAGGCTCGGCTTCGCTTCGCAGACCCGCCCGCCGATGGGCGCCCGGACGGGTGTGCCGCCCGGCGCGAACCAATCCTTCGCGGCGTGGTAGTTCTTCCCACCCGGACCGGGCGCCCCCTCAGCGTCGACGACCCGGAACTCTGAGCCGTGGCCCATCCCCACAGGGAGCGGGGCTGCGTACCCGCTCACGCTGCCGGGAAGAGGGACGCCCTTCCGCTGGTCGGCGCGCGCCCGGAAGTCCGCGGGTTGAGCGGCGAGGCGGAGCAGCCACGCCCGTCCCTGGAGGCCCAGACGACCGTTCACGTGGCGCTTGGGGAAACCGAACCGCCACTTCCACTTCTGCACCGCGAGAGCGGTGTCAGGGCCGAAGATCCCGTCGAGTGCCGCGCCGCGGAATCGGAGCGCCGTCTGAACCTCGAGGACGTCAGGGCCCTCGAGCCAGTCGTCCTCGTTCGGCATGAGTTCGAGGGATCGCACGCCGCACCCCTTCGTCCGTGACGCCAGGTCCCGCCCGGGTGCTATATCGGTCGCCCCGCGCCCGTTTGTCAAGCCGCCACACCCGAGACCTCGAGCCGCCGATGAGACGTTGCGGCGACCTGTTGGAGTGAACCTCGAGCCGACCGAGCCGCGATCCGCGGCGGGTGCCCCCCCACGTGGTCCCTGATCGGGCGGAGTGCACGTCGTGTCGAGAGGCGCTCCCGCCAACGGGACTGCTCGCTCAGTAGGGCTCGACCTGCCCTCTGGCGCGGAGAAGGGACCGGCCCGCCGGAGCGACTCCGCGGGGTGCGACCAGTGGCGACGGACCAGCCGCGATCGCGAGATGCCTCGACGCGGCGTCCCGCACCTCGACGGCACATCTAAGCGGTTTGTCACGAGTTCATGCCCTTTTGGCGCTGCAGTGGCCAGACGTCCAACTGCGCATCTGCCACAGCCCTCTCGAGTCGCGCGACGGCGGATGCTCACGAGGGGATCCGGCGGTGGATGGGACCTCGTAGCCGGTCGGCGAGCGCGACGTCTTCCGCCTTGGCGCTGTGCGTGTTCCGGGGGCCGGCACCCGCCCGGACGTCGCGGGGAGGGCAACGCGGCATGTGTCGGGACGGCGGTGATCCGGCCGGTCGGTCGCGCCGTACCAGCCGGTGAAGTCGCCCCGTCGGGGCGCTGACCACGGAGTTGAGAGATGCGCCGCCCCGCCGTCCTCGCCCTCGCCGCCGTCGTCGGTCTGGCAGTGCCGGGCTCCGCAGTGGCAGATGTGTTCGTGAAGGTGCCGACGCCGTTCCTCGGGGGCCCGATCTGGACTCCGCTGCCCGCGCTCTCGCCCGTGGCGTCGGGACGCCCCTCCATGCCCCCTCCCCCCGCGTCCGACGCGTGCCGGGGGGCCGCGCCCGGCGACTGCGTGGTTGTGGGGCCGGAGGCCGAGACCGACGACGCGCCGCTCCCCTCGCCCGGACCGGCGGGTGTGGGGACGCCGGGCGACGGCGTCGGCGTCGAGGCAGATCCGGCCCCCGAGGAGGACACCCCGGGCGCCGACGACGAGGGACAGAGCGCCCAGGAGGTCCCGGCGATGCCGGCGACCCCTCCATCGTCGGCGGATCTCACCGCAGCCTTCGGTGGGTTGCTCCACCCGGCGGCCGCCGACTGGCTCGCGTGGCAGCGGCCGACGCTCCGTTGGAAGCCCCAGGCGGGCGCGGACTACTACAACGTCCAGATCTTCCGTGGGCAGCGTCGCGTACTCAACGCCTGGTCGGCCGGCACGCGATTGAAGGTCCCGGGGGGGGTTCTGCGCCAGGGCCGCTCCTACGTCTGGGCGGTCTGGCCGGGCTCGGGACCCCGCGCCGCGGCCCGCTACGGCGCGGCGATCGGCCGCTCCACCTTTGCGGTGACGCTACGTCCGCGCATCGTCTTCCGCACCCCCGGCGGAAGCCGCGGCACGGTCGGTGAGGTGCGTCCCCACATCCCGTTCGCCACGATCCGCCTGTCGCGCGCCGGGGCGCTCGCGGCGCGCGTCCCGCAGGTCGTGACGCTCGACCGTCGCGGCCGTCTCACCCTTCCCATCTCCTCGCGCGCCGCCGAGCGGCTGGCCGCGGTCCTCACGGACCGCGGGCCGACGCCGCCGGTGGGTCTGCGCGGACCCGGGCTGTGAGCCCGGCACCGAACCCACGGACGGGTTCCCCGGCTCCGGCCGGGACTTCGACCGCATCACCGCCACCCCCGTCCTCCGGGGGTCGGCGCAACCGATGACCGACGAAAGGATCACCCCCGTGCGATCACGCACACGACAGCGTTGGCTCGTCGCGGCACCGCTCGCGGCGACGGCGGCAGTCGTCGCCGTGGGCCTGGCGCCGCCGTTCGGCGGCGCCTCGAGCCACCGTGAGGCGCCCTCGATCTCCCAGGACCCGAGCGCCGACAACACCGACGTCTACGCGTTCCGTTCTCCGGACGCGCCCAACACCGCGACCCTCGTCGCGAACTACGTGCCGTTCCAGGAGCCGGCCGGTGGGCCGAACTTCTACCGCTTCTCCGACGACGTGAAGTACGAGGTGAAGGTCGACAACACCGGCGACGGCAACGAGGACATCACCTACGAGCTGCGCTTCGACACGAAGATCAACAACCCGGCGACCTTCCTCTACAACACCGCCGCGGTGACGTACGACGCCAAGAAGGGCACCTACGCCAACCTCAACCTCGTGCAGACCTACACCCTGCGCAAGATCACGCGCGACTCCAAGGGCCGCACCGTCGTGCGGACACTCGGCAGGAACCTGCTGACGCCGCCGAACAACGTCGGGCCGCGCTCGACCCCGGACTACGAGTCGCTCGTGGCCCCGGCGATCCACACCTTCAAGGACGGCACGAAGGTGTTCGCCGGGCAGCGCGACGACCCGTTCTACGTGGACCTGGGTGGCACGTTCGACCTGCTCGGCTTCCGCAGCGCCCCCCCGGACGCCTTCAGCACCGGCGGCATCGACGGGCTGCGTGGCTACAGCGTCAACACGATCGCCATCCAGGTGCCGATCAAGCAGCTCACCCGTACCAAGGCGATCCCGACCGACTCGAACGCGACGAGCTCGGCCGTCGGCGTCTACGCCTCGGCCTCCCGTCCCGTGATCGACCTGAAGCGCAAGGACCCGAAGGTCCGCTGGCAGCAGGTCTCGCGCCTCGCGGAGCCCCTCGTCAACGAGGTGCTGATCCCGCTGGGCAAGAAGGACCTCTGGAACCGCAGCGACCCCTCCGACGACCGGCAGTTCGAGAAGCACTACCTCAAGCCGGAGCTCGCGGGCATCCTGAACGCCCTCTACGACATCGGCGCGCCCACGGAGAACCGGATCGACCTGACGACGGTCCTCCTGACGGGCATCCCGGCCGACAACGGCCTGGGTCTGCCGACGACGGCGATCAGCAGCAAGCCGGCGAAGGCCGACCTGCTGCGCGTCAACCTCGCCGTCCCGCCCACGCCGTTCGCCGAGCAGAACCGCCTCGGCCTCCTGGCCGGGCAGGCGGACGGGTTCCCGAACGGCCGGCGTCTGATCGATGACGTCGTGGACATCGAGGAGCGCGCCGTCGCGGGCGTCCTCTCACCGGCCTTCGGGCTGCCGGCACCGAACGGCGGCAACGCCGCCCTCGCGCCGCTGCTCGGCGACGGGGTCAACGCGAACGACAAGCCCTTCCTCCCGTCGTTCCCGTACGTGGCGACGCCCGGCTCGGGCTTCGACTCGGTCCCGCACGCCGGCTGACCGTCCACCGCATGCCGGGGGGCTCACGCCCCCCGGCATGTGCACCACCAGACAACCATCGACCGCCCGAGGACCGGACCCATGGCACCCCCCCGCCGCCTCACCTCCATGTCCATCGCACTGGCCGCCGCCGCCGCGGTGTTCGCCGTCACGCTCCTCGTGCTCGAGGGCCAGCGGGGCGCCGAGCCGGGTGTGGCCAACGCCGCCGGGCGACCCGGTCCCGACCAGATCATCACCGAGGCCGAGCAGCGTGTCGCGGCCGACCCGCGCTTCGCGCCCGGGTTGACCAAGCTCGCCGAAGGCTACTTCGCGCGCGCGGGAGCAACCGGCAATCCGGCGTGGCTCACGAAGGCGGAGGACGCCGGACGCCGTGCCGTCCGCGCGGACCCCGAGGCGTTCGAGGCGATGGACGCCCTCGCGAGCATCGCCGCCTCCCGCCACCGCTTCCGGGAGGCGCTCATGTGGACGCAACGGAGCCTCGCGGTCGCGCCCACCCGCGTCGCCCCCTTGAGCATCCGCACCGACGCACTCATCGAGCTCGGCAGATACGACGAGGGCTTCAAGCTTGCCCAGACGCGCCTCGACCTACGACCCGACCTCCCCTCCTACAGTCGCGCGTCGTACGTCCGTGAACTCATCGGCGACCGGGCAGGCGCCGTCCGCCTCATGGAGCTGGCGATCGACGCGGCCGCGCAGAACAGCGACTCCCGTGCGACCGCACGCGCCCAGCTCGGGCTGGTGCTACTCGCCGGCGGAGACCTGGCAGGGGCGGAGCGCCAGGTCCGCACAGCCCTGGCTGAGGTCCCCGGCGACACGAACGCCACCTTCGTCCTCGCGCGAGTATCGGCTGCCCGAGGCGATCTCGAGGAGGCTGCGGAGCTGTTCTCCCAGGTGGCTGCGGAGCTGCCGGAGCCGGACCACCTCGCAGCCCTCGCCGAGGTCGAGCGCGCCCTCGGCCGGACCGAGGCCGCCGAGCGCCACGAGGCCGCGATGCGCGCCGCGTTCGACCTCTTGGAGGCCAACGGCCAGGACGTCGACCTCGACGCGGCACTCCTCACCGTCGACCTCCGGCGGCCCACCACCGCCGACGTCGCCCGCGCACGACGGGGACAGGCCGCCCGACCGGGGATCGCCGGCGACCAAGCTCTCGGTTGGGTGCTGACACGGGCCGGCCGCTGTGCTGAGGGGGACCGCTACGCCAGCCGCAGCCTGCGCCTCGGCACCCAAGATCCCCTCATGCTGTTCCACGCCGGAATGGCCGCCGCCTGCGCCGGACGCCCCGCAGTGGCACGCGATCGCCTCACGGCCGCCCTCGAACTGAACCCCGCCTTCTCGGTGCGTTGGGCGCCGATCGCACGGAAGGAGCTGGCACGACTGCCTCGTTGACCTCCCCAACCGCCCTGCCTCTCCTCTCGAGGCCGGAGGCGGCTCGGCCGCAACGACTGGTCGCACTGCTCAGTCCACCGCAGGAGGGTATGCGGTCGCCCTGGGGTCGCCCCGCTCTGACGGACAGGTTTTCTAGGCCGCCGACTCCTGCCGGCTGTGGTGTTGTGCCTCGAACTCGGCGGGGCTGAGGTAGCCAGGTGCCGAGTGCCAGCGGCGTGGGTTGTACCAACCCTCGATGGAGTCGTAGATCGCCGTGCGCGCCTGTTGGCGGGTCGGCCAGGAGCGCCGGTCGATGAGCTCGGTCTTCAGCGTCGACATGAACGACTCGGCGAGAGGGCGTAGTCGTAGGCGTCACCGCGGGAGCCCACCGATTGGGCGATCCCCGCCTCGCGCAAGGTGCGTCCGCAGTGGGAGCTCGTGCACTGGGATCCCCGATCAGAGTGGTGCACCAGCGGGGCCTCGTGCACCTGGCGTCGCCACGAAGCCATCTGGATCGCATCGACCACCGGCTCGGCCCGCAGGTCCTCAAGCATCGACCAACCGACGACGCCTGCGGCTGCAGGCGTCAACACCACTGCGACGTAGAGCCAGCCGGGCCCAGGTCCGCACGTAGGTGATGTCGGCCACCCACAACGCGTTCGGTCGCTCGGCGAGGAAGCGTCGCTCGACCAGATTCGCGGCTGGAGTTCGCAGCGGGTCACGCTCGGCGGTGCGCTGGAAGCGGCGGCGGTGGTGCCCTCGATCCCGGCCTCGCGCCTCAATCGGGCGATGCGCTTGCGACCGTGGCAGTGGCCGTCGGCGGCCAGTTCCGCGTGGACGCAGGCGGCGCCGTAGGTGCCGCGGCTCATCAGGTGCACGGCGCGGAGCCGCTCAAGGAGTTGGTCGTCCTCGCGCCGCCGCATCGAGGGTGACCGGCTAGCCCACGATTAGAAGCCCGAGCGTGGGACGCCGAGCGTCCTGCAGAGGGTGGAGACCCGGTGGCCGGCCTTCACAGGCGGCGATGAACCGGTAGAGGCTCACCGCGTCGTCTCCGTGGCGAAGAAGCCGCAGCTTTGTTCAGGATATTCCGCTCCTCACGCGACACCTTGTTCTCACGACCCAGCCGCGCGAGCTCTGCGCGCTCGTCGCTGGTGAGCCCGGGCGCGGTGCCCTGGTCGATCTGCGCCTGCTTGACCCACCGGCGTACCGCCGTCTCGCCGAGGTCGAGCTCCCGGCAGACCGCCCCGATCGCCTTCCCCGACGACTCGATCAACTCGACCGTGCGGGCCTTGACCTCCTCACTGAACGCACGCCGTGCCCGTCGCTCCCGCTGCTCCATGTGGACCTCCTTGGAGAAGCATCATCACCTCTCCGATGGTGTCCGCAGAAGCGGGGCGACCCCAGGCAGTCAGGAAAAAATGTCCGTCAGAGCGGGGCGACCCCAGACGGGGGCGGACCGGTCCGGCCCCGTCGATCGTCCGGTCCTCGCGCCCCGGAAGCTGAGTAGCTCGGAGCGGTGTTCCATTGGTTTGATCGGACGCCCAACCGCAGTTCAGGTCCGTGTGTAGGCGAACATCACACCGCCGCACTGCACGCTCAAGGTTTCGAAGAGGTGCCTGCCGGCGGCCCGCTCAAGGCACCCGTAGGTGGCTCGGAGAGAGGGCACGCGTACCTGTTGACGCCTAACCGCGGGGTGGTTCAGTCGAGGGAGGAGGCGGCCGGCGCTGTCGAGCCAGCCCGTGGTCCAGTTGTTGCGGGCTCCACCAGCCTGATCCTGGAAGGCACCCCGCCACCGGATGGACACGAGACGCGCGTCCCGGCACGCCCCCCGGAGGTCACCCCTGCGCCGGACGCGAAGGCTGACGATCCCACGCCCGGGGGCCGGACACGACGACCACGACCCAGCCGTGAACGGCGGACTCCCGGGCCTGGATCCCTGCAGCCGGAAGGTACGACGGAGGCTGTCCACGACGTAGGCAAACCCAAACCGCGTCGCCCCCTCGTTCACGACGTAGCCACAGTAGGTCCACGTCCCGGCGGTCGCCTCGACGCTCCGCACGACCCGGCTCCATTTCCCGGCGCGGGGCGTGAAGTCGAAGATCAGCTGCTCACTGTCACCGGGCCACAGCAGTCGGGGATCACTGACACAGCCCCGCCGCCCTCTGAGCCGGTAGACCGTCACTCGCGAATCCCGATCGGCGCGGGTCTGCATCCACGAGGACACCACGCTCTGCCCCAATCCGTTCCGAGCTTGGGTAACGCCGAGATCCAGGGATGGAGGCGCTCCCTCCTGCCCGACCGCACCACCAGGCGTGACGAGGGCGGAGACAGCCACAAGCATCGCGAAGCGGCGGGACGGCGACATGAAAGCGACTATCGCAGCACACCCTGATCTGAGGGCGCGTCGCCGCTGTGGCGAGCCGCCCCCGTTCGCCGTGGGCCAGTTGGTGCGCCCCCAGCAGGGCAACGACACGGGTCCGCGGCGACGGGACAACGTCGGCAGTTCCAGTTCCGGCCCCGCGAGAGCCTCCGAATCCTGCTCCGCGCCGCCAGACATTTGACTCAGCGGCCGAGGCTCCCCGCGGGAGGCGAGGGCCGGGATTGAAGGAAGATCTGACTTGGCGCTGGCTCCGTAAGCTCGAGCGCCAGCCCCTTCCCGACGCGCGGAGGATCTGGTTCCGAGGCACCGCCATCCCTGCACCGCGCGCTACCGTCATCGAGTGGCTAAGCGCCAGCCGTACTCCTCGGCGAAATCGTCCCAGCACGTCGTGCAGACCCAGTGGTAGCCAGCGCCATGCGGATGCTCGCCGGTCGTGGCGTACCCCTCTGTCTGGTGTTCCGGATGCGCCTCGACGAGCCGGCGGTGCTCCTCCGAGAACGTCGGGTCGATGAACTTCGCCCAACAAAACTCGCAGTGCTCGTGCTCCCAGTTCTCGTTGGGCGGGTGGTAGGCCTTTCGCTCGAACGGCGTCCCCGCAGGGAGGTCGAGCTCTTGGGCCATCCTTCGCCAGTCGTCGGCGGCGGCGCTCATGTCTTGTCGGAATCGACCGCTTGAGGGTTGCGCTCAAGGGAGGCGCCGCGAGTCTCGCGACCCCTCCCGCCCGTCGGGGCTGTCCCCCGGCGGTCCCAATGGTGCGATGCCTGAAGTCAAGCTAGGAAAGAAGCGCCGCGCGAGGCAGAAAGAAGCAGGCGAGCGTATTCTCTCGTTGGCTTCTTTCTTCGGGTTGCCTGTACGAACTTCGACACCGGACGCCCCGGCCGCGTCCTTGGATCGCCCAGGCAATAAGTGCCCCCCAGGCTGGGGCCCCTGCTGAGCACATCGACACAGCCGCCAGATGGCGAAGAGGATCTCGGTGTCCGTCTCCGGTGAGACCGCTGAGCGTGCTCGGCAGTTGGCGGAGCGGGATTTCGCAGGGGACCTGTCCGCGCTGGTCGGCTTCCCGGTCGATCCAGAGGCGCGGTAGGTCGACTCCCTGGATGCCGTCGCCGAGTGGGAAGCAGCGAACGGCGCGATTTCACCGGCCGAGATCACCGCCGCGCGGGTGCGTTGGATGCGGTAGCCGCGCGACGCGACGGCGAGCCAGCCGTCGCCTTGCGCCACGTGAGCGCCGTCTCCCCGGCGCGGCGCCGCCGTCAGGAGATGTGGCCGCTATTCGGTGTCCAGATGCCGGTGCCGCTTACTGGGGCGCCGTCAGGGGGATGGGCGTGGCGGCGTAGGTCACGGAGACGCTCACGGCGATCGTCGACGGCTTGTAGCAGCGGGTGACTCTGCGACGCGAGATGACCGGGCCGCGGCGTCCCTCGACACGCGGACCGCGGCGGACCGTGGTGACCTTCCCGCAGTACTGGTTCGGGCCGAATCGGCCGGTGGTGTAGATGCCTCCGCCGAAGTAGCCGAAGGGGCTGCCGGCGGGCTCCTCGATCGACTGGATCAAGCCGAGCTGCAGGCCCCCCACCTCGGCAAAGCGCGTCGCTTGGTTGCGGGCCGCTCCGAACGCCGCGGGGATCGCGACGGCTCGAGCTTTCGCGACGGCACGCACGATCTTCGCGTTGTTGAGCGGCGCTGGCGCGACGACCTGCGCCTGCGCGGTCCCGGTCGCCGTGACCGTCTCACCGTGTGCGACGCCGGCCACTGCCGCCAGCGCCACCCCTGCGAGGGCACCCGCGATGGTCTTTGGTACACGCATGCCACAGCCTCCCTGTCCATCGCGGCTCGAATGTCCGCGCGTCGGGCGACCCTAAGCCGGGCAGGGGACGCGAACGCCCGGTCCCTCGCCCGGCGGCCCCGGTCGGAGGGGCGCCGTGGCCTTCAAACCACCCGGCGAGGCCAACGACCCCCTCCAACGCCGCCGGCCTCCATCCGGGGCGATCCACTCCATCGAGGAGATCGGCCCGAAACCCTCCGCCGGCCAAGCCCGGCGGGAGGCACACGGATGTCCACGCGCTCTTGCGTGCCCGTCGCTTGCAGGCTGGGGGTCCGGAGGACCCAGGACCGTGGGGGGCGTGAGCTAGGTCACCTGCGTCCCGCTCAGACGGCCTCGCCTGCGCAGCGCGTCACGCGGTAGCCGTAGATCGAGATGACCATCCCGACGACCGAGCCCACCAGGGCGAGCCAGAGCCCTCCCCCGACGGCGACGTCGGGCACCACGTAGAGCACACCGGCCGACGGGGGCGGAAGCGAGTCCCTGATCTGCTGGGGCGCGCTGCCGACGTCGGCGAGGCCGATGAGGGCGCCGACCAGGCCCACGCCCATCGCGCCCGCCAGCAGGCCGAGGACGATGCGCAGCCGTTCGAGTGTGCTGCGGCGGAACACGAGCACCGCGAGCACGACCGCGAGCACCAGACCCGCCAAGCCCGCCAGTGTCACCAGTCGCGCCCCTCCGATGCCGTCGCTGCCCTCCAGGGCGAATGGCGGTTCCCCGGGGCCCGAGACGTGCGCCCAGGGCTGCTCGACGCTCCCGAGGATGAGGAAGGCGGCCAGGCCGAGGCCGGCCGTGATCAACCCCGCCCGCAGCCGCGACGAGAGACGCGGGACCACCGGCGGTGCCCAGGCGGGCTCACGCCTGGGGGCGGGAGTCGGCCGGACGCCGCTGCGGGCCCGCGCCAGGACGGCCATGCGGAGGAGGGCGGGAGCCGGCAGGGGAGCGTGCTCACGGACGAACGACTCGGCGACGCTTTCGATGACGCCGGGATGCAGGCCCTCCAACGCCCGCTCGTACTCGGCCGTGCGAGGTGGATCGGCCGCGAGCTCAGGCCAGGCGCGCCGGAGGATCGCGCCGATGTCGGCCGACGACCACGACGGCGCAGGCGCGGGATCGAGTGCGGGGCCGGCGGCGGCTACCGGCGTGTGGGCGACTGCCGGCGTGACGCACGCGGGATCGCTCCAGTCGGGGACCGTGGCCAAGAAGGCCGCCGAGGCTCCCCGGGTCCGCACGAGGACCCGATCGATGCCCGAGCACCAGACCAGCCGACGGCCGCCGATACCCACCACCGGGGCGCCGATGAGCACCAGGGCCGAGACGCTGCCCAACGCGGCGCTGCCGAGCACCGCCGAGGCGACGAGGCCAGCGACGGCGGCGGCGGCCATGCCCCACGCCGCCCAGAGGGCGCGCAGGCGCACCCGCCGGTGGTGGACGCAGACGCTGAGGGTGAGTGTGGTGCGCCGGCGCAGGGCGAACGCGAGGATGATGTAGGGCAGGACCCACAACAGCACCAACGCGTACAGGGCTGGGTGGTGCCAGTAAAGGCGCCGCCGGATCGGCTCGCCGTCGCCCGGCTCGCCGCAGCGGACGCACACCTCCGGCCAGGTCGCGTCGTGCCGAGTGACCAACGTGCGCCCCTCGCGCCAGACGCCCCCCACGGCGGGGATCACGCCGCCGCACCGCGGGCAGCCCTCCGGCGTCACCTCACTGCGAAGACGACAACGCGGGCAGGTCACGAGTTCGGGTGGCGCGTGGGTGAGCGACGGCATGCCCGTGGTCATCGGCGTGTCCCCTTCGAGTAGCGATCCGGTCCGATGTGCGCGGGTGAACGCGCTCCCAAAACGGATCGACACCGCACCCGCCGAGCACGAGGACCCACGTTTCCTCGTTACCTATCGCCTGAGGCACGACACCGCATCCCAAGTAAACAGCGGGGTTCTTTGCCGCGTCCCACATGACGAGGTCCCTGGGGGGACTGGGCGAGGGATGGACCCGGACGCCGTCGGCGAGGACTTCCTCGAGCTGGGGCTCCGGTTCGTCAGTGTGCGCGGACGCACCCGCGGCATGCAGGCGGACTAGAGGGCTCGAGGACACCCGGAGGGCGGGCACCCGTGAGGCGCATAGCCCTTGCCTACCTGGTCGGCCGCCAACGCAGGTGATTCGCGGTCACCCCGTTCCTGGCACCGGCTGTTGAACCACGGGCGGGGCGGGAACCGAGCCTCCGCGGGCTCGCACTGCCGCCGCGGCCAGCGCGTCGATTCTCGCGTTCCAAGCCGCTATCACGGCTGGCGAGCGGACCGGTCCGCAGCCGCCCGGCTGAGCAAGATTCGGAACGCGGATGATGCGGCCTCCGCCGTCGAGCAGTAGTTTGCCGTCCGCCGTGACGACACGGATGGTCTTCGGTACCAGAGCGCAATCGATAGAGCCGTTGTCGCGTAGCCACGCGTCCCGGCCCGGTGCATTTGGCGCACTGCCCTCATCAACAGTGCCGTCGCCGCTGACCCATGAGGGCCGCGCCTCGGACGCAGGCAGTTCAAGGGAGCTCGGATCGATAGGTTCGTCCACCTGGGCAAGCGTTGCCGGGACCAGTCGGGGGCCCCGACTATCGCTCTCAGACACGGCCGCGACCGCGACGGCACCGACGGTCAGGGCGCACGTAGCCACAAGAGCAGCAACGGAACGTATTCCCGCTCGTCGAGTCATCAGGTCCCCCCTCGCGCTGATCGAAGCCCTGTCACAGGTTCAGCATGGGCCTGTTCCAGCCCTCTTGCCCGGCCGACCGTGAGTACAGCGGAACGCGTGGTACCGGCTTCGTTGAAGCTCAACGGGAGACCTCACCCGTGTTCCTCGTCGCCGGCCGGAGCGATGGTCGGTTTCGGTCGCGTGGTCAGGAGGATCACAACGGTCCAGCAACCCAGGCCGAGGGTGACGGCCGCGACCGAGCCGAGGGCGAAGTCGAGCGCCGTGACCCGCAACGCGAGCGCACCGGCGGCGACCGATGCCAGCACCATCGCGGCGACAGTCCTGAGGGCGGAGGCATCGAGTCCACATCGGGCATCGACCCAGAGCACCAGCCCGATCGTTCCGGCCAGCACCGTGGACGCGGCCCCGAACAACTCGAGGATCACGTCGACGCCTCAGCCGCACGGGGGTTCCGCTCAAGGCCGTCTTCGTCTCTCACAACGCCTCCATGGTGGGTCCGTCCGGGCTCTCCCTTGGAGTGACTACTCCGGTGGGACCCGTCCGCATCCCAGCCTCGGGAGACGCGTCCTCGAGGCAGGCATCTCGGAGGGTCAATCGGGCGGTGACGGCCATTCACCGTTCTGAGAAGAGGAGGCGGTCGGGGGCGGTCAGTGGTGCACCGGCCGCCCACACGACCACCGCCGAGTCGGAGTCGCCGCCGGCGGCGGCGATGAGGTAGCCGGGCCGCGGCGGGTCGGTGACGACGGTAGGTCTCCCCCACGCCCCGTCCGTTGCGGCGGCCACGCTGACCGCGAGGCCCTCCGGGACGGCGGAGCCGATGGCCAGGAGACCTCCGTCACCTGCACCAGCGACGAGGAGCACTGGTGGCGGGCCGGCGTAGGTGGAGGGTGGCGGCCCCCCGCCGGTGTTTGCGGTCGAGACGGCTGGCGCGGCGACGCGTACCGGCCGCTCTCCTGTCGCGATCGGGTCGGCGGCCCGCACCTCGACCTTCCCGTCTGCGGGTGCGCCAACCCAGCGGACCCAGGTGAGCATCGGCACGCCGCGGCCGGCGAGGGCCAGGGAACCGGCACTGGCGGCGGGGACGCGGTCGTGGATGCGGGGACGCGTCCACACCCCCGATGGGGGGAGGGTGGCGGTCTCGATCGTCGCCCGCCGGTCGCGTTCGGTCGTCCACCCGGCGACCAACGTGCCGTCCGCCGCGAACATCGCGACCGGTGAGCGGGCCCCCTCGGTCCCGACGAGGGCGAGTGGGGCGTCCCACTCCCCCGTGCTGGTGGCCACCATCGACACGAGGGAGCGGACCCGCCCCGGGATTTTGGCGAGGGCCACAACCCCGACGCGGCCGTCATCAGCGACGGCGACGGCGGGGGCGTCGATGCCGAGGCCCTCGGTGGTGATGCGACGGGGGGGTGTCCACGGCCCGCCCGGCGGGTGGCGCACCGTCCACAGCCCGGGACCATTGAGGCCACGTCCGATCACCGTCGCCGTACCGTCATCAGCGACGACGACGCGGCCCCAGGGGCTGGCCGCGACCCGTGAGATGGCCTGTTCGGCCTGCCATTCGCCACCGGCCGGCCGGGTGCTCGACATGAGGATCGCGCGTCGCCCACCCGTCAACAGCCAGAGGGCGGCGAGGTCGCCACGTTGGTTGGTCGCGAGCCCCGTCGGTTGGATCGGGAACGCGGATGAGGCGACGAGGGTCTGCGCCTCTGACCAGTCCCCGCCGGCGGGACGGGAGATTTGACGGAGAGCCCAGGCGCCGTCGATGCGTTGGGTGAAGAGCACGTGGATCCCGCCGCCCGCCTCCACGGCGACCTGGGCCGACCCGACCGCCGACCCCGGGACCGGGATGTCCACGGCGGGACTCCACGAACGGTCCGACGGCGTCGCGGAGGGCCCCCGCACAGCCAGGAGGACGGCCGCCGCGGCGAGGGCGATGCAGATCACTGCGATGGAGATCACCCGGTTGCGGGTCACGGCTCACCACCCCCGGGGGCGACGGAGGCGACCACTTCGAATCCGTCGCGCGTACGCACCTGGCGCAGGCCGACGAGGACGCTCGTTCCGTCGTCGCCGACCGCCAGCCGACTCGGGCTCGCGCCGCCGAGTCGAACGGTGGTCTCTCCGCCGACCGTTCCGTCCGGTGCGATGAGACGGACCCTCGCGTTGCGTGCGCTACTTGAGACGACCAGTCCGCCGGCGGCGTCGGGAACGATCGCGAGGCTGAGCGGTGACCCTCCGATCTCCCGCGGCGCCCCCCAGGATCCGTTGCCCCATCGCACGAGGCGGGGTGTTAGCGGCGTCGACGAGTACCCGCCGGGGAACGGCTCGACGCGGTAGTAGACGCCGACGAGCGCCGGGACGCCACGTCCATCGACGCCGACGGCCGGCGGGTCGTTCACCTGTGCCTCTGTGGAGGGTGGAGCCAGAGCCCTCGTGGCGGGCGACCAGGCACCCGAGGGGTCACGGACGGTCGCAACGAACGCCCCGTCAACCCACCCCACGACCGCGGTGCCGTCACGGGCGATCGCGGAGGCCGCGAGGCGCTTACCGATACCTGCAGCCCCCAGTTGGTGGGGAGCCGACCAGGACCCCGACGCACCACCCACCGACACCCACGCCCGCCACTGGGGACCTGTGCGTGGATCGATGACACGGGCCTGCCACGTCACGATCGTCGCGCCTGAACGCCGATCGCCTTCGAGGCGCAGATCAACCGCGCTTCCGGGTGTCGCCCCGATCTTCTCCCGCGCCCAGTCTCCGCCGGGGGATCGTCGCGCCGACCACGCGGCACCGTCGACCGCGAAGACCGCCGTCGCGACCCCCGAGCGGGACACCTCCAGTTGCGGCCGGTAGACGGCGCGGAGGGCCTGGGTCGGTTCACTGACCTCCTCGACCTCCCCCCACCCTGCCCCAGGCGTCGTGGTGCGGCTGGCGATCCGCCACCGCGTCCCCACCCGCCCCTCGAGGGTGCCGGCCGCCGAACCGTCAGGGAGCGTGAAGTCACGGGACACCTCACGCCCGAGAAGCTGCTCGCGCCAGATGACTGTGAACCGGCCGCTCCCATCGACGCCGATCCGCGGGTACGCGGCGCGGCGGGCAGGGTCCGAGAGCCGGACCGCCGTCGACCAGGCACCACCCGCGGGACGGGTGGAGACGACGACCCGGCCGCCCCGCGTCCAGACGACCGCGGTACGCCCCGCCCCGTCGACGGCCGCATCCAGGGAGGTGTCGTACCCCGGAAGGTCCCCCACCACCTCGGCGGGATCGAACGCGAGCGACGCACGGGCGCCGGGGGCCTCCGTACCGCCGCGACCGACGAGCGCGACGGCGAGGGCCGCCCCTGAACCCGCGAGGACGGCACCAACCAGGATCAACCGAACACGCCGCGACCGCAGCCCACGGTTCACCCAACCCGAGGGGGTGAGCGCCCTCGCCGCCGGACCCGAGAGGCCCGCCGCGCGGAGGATCCGGTCCTCGAGGGCGTCAGGAGGGACCGGCCAGTCGGGTCGCGCCCCACGGATCTGGGATTCCAGGTCAGGCACGCGAGGACTCCCCGAGCGCCGCGCGGATCTCCACCAGGGCCCGGGCGATGCGGGAGTTGACCGTCCCGACGGGGACCTCGAGCGTGGCGGCGATCTCACTCGGGGTCAGGTCCAGCCAGAAACGAAGGACGACCACCACCCGCCGGTCCTCCGACAGCTCCGCGATCGCGCGCCGCAGATCCGCCGCGTCGCCGTGGCGGCCGACCCACTCCACCGGTACATCAGGCACCTCGCCGAGATCCACCAGCCGCTGCTCCGAGCGCAACACGTCGAGACTGCGACGCGTCGCGATGCGCGCGACCCAACCGGGGAACGCGGCAGGCTCATCGAGATCGCCGAGGCGGGCGAGCGCCCTCACCATCGTGTCCTGAGCGATGTCATCAGCGAGAGCACGGCGGCCGGTGACCGCGAACCCCCGACTCCACGCCAACCGCCAATGCCGACGCACGAGCTCCGAGGCGGCGTCCTTCGATCCCGCGCGGGCACGCGCCACGAGATCTGCCACCGGTGTCTGGGACACGTCCACACCCTCTAGGACGCCCCGGACACCCGCAGCGGTCCCGGAACTCGGGACTAGTCTCTTTTCCCATCCCGCTACGGCGTTCGTCCCCCGCCGTGTGGCCGGCGGGGCGGTCCCCATGGCGCGTGCGTGTGCGGTCCGGGATGCGAAGACACCCCTGGGTCGTTGGATGGGGGACGACATGCCGACGCCACGTGAAGCAGAACTCATCCGGGAGGCCCTCTCGGGATCCACCGACGCGATCGGGGAGCTGTTCTCGTCCCACTGGACCGGCGCATGGCGGGCCGCGATGGGGATCACGGGGTCCCGGGCGCTCGCGGACGACGTCGCCCAGGATGCGTTCGAGCGTGCGATCCGTGCACTCGGCCGGTTCGACGGGCGCCGGCCGTTCGCGGCGTGGCTCCACACGATCGTGGTGAACCGCTGCCACGACGTGATGCGCCGGGAACGCCGGATCACAGGCATCGGCGACGACATCGCCGATCCCTCTGCCGATGACCCGGAGTCGGATCCGCTGCTCCGCGGGCAGGTGCGTGCCGCCCTCGCGGAGCTCTCCCTCGACAGACGCACCGTGATCGTCCTGCACTACTGGCTCGGCCACCCAGCCGCCGACATCGCCGCGATCCTCGGGGTCCCCATCGGGACCGTCCATTCACGGATGTCGCGGGGACTCGCCGAGCTCCGCCAAAGCCTCGAGGTGGAAGATGCCGAGAGACCTCGATGACCTGATCCGCGCCGCCGGCGCGGACCTCGAACCCGACCCCGACGTGACGGGCCGGGCGCGGGCGCGGGTGCTCGCAACCCGCCCCCGCCCATCCCGGCGCCTGCGGCGGATGCTCCAGTCGCGCCGCGGGCGCACAGGGATGCTCGCGTTCGGGCTCCTCCTCGCCGGGGGTGGGGCGACGGCCACGGTCGGTGTCCTCACCGACCGGGGCGGTGACGGCCCCCCGTGGCGACCCCTCCCCCAGAACTGCTTCGCCCTCGACGGCGACACCTTCGCCCCCCCACCCCTGCGGAACGCGGTGGCCGTCGGTACGGGGGGACGACCGACGGTCGTATGGGTCGCCGGCGACGGCACGATCGCGAGCGCCGACGGGCAGGACGACGGTCGGTGGGGGGCGCCCCAGGCCCTGGGTGACTTCGGCGCGGACGCTCCGGGCGACGCCGTCGCGCTCGTGGGGAACACCCGTGGCGACATGGCGGTCGCGTGGGCCGCCGACCACGCGATCCACGTCACGGTCCGCCCGGCAGGGGGATCCTGGAGCACCCCACGCCGGCTCTCCGACGACGGCCGCTGGGTGATGAACGTGGAGAAGCCGCCGCTCGCCGTCGGACCGGCGGGCGAGGTCGCCGTCAGCTGGTCGGACGTCGCCCGGGAGGACGTGACGGCCGCCGGCGAGGGCTACGGCATCAGCGGCCCCGTGGCAATCCGGGTGGCGACCGGCCGCGTCGACGACTCGTGGGGTGCCCCTCGAGTCCTCGAGGGGTTCGGGGACCCGTTCGTCAGCGGCCCGCCCGCCATCGCGTTCGATGCCGAGGGTGTCCCGATCGTCGTCGCCCCCGGCGGCGTCCCGGGGGTCACCGTCGCCGAACTGGACCCACAGGACGGTGCCCTCGTTGACGGGACCAAGCGCCGCCTCACCCTGCCCCCCCTTTCCCGCGCACTCGCGCGCGGGGCGAGCTTCTCGGGGCCCGTGGCCACTACCGGCGCCGACGGCACCGTTGTCGTCGGCTGGTCGAGCAACGGCATCGTCACCGCCGCTATCCGTTCGCCCCGGGGCGTGTGGGGCCAGCCGGCGCGTGTCTCGCGTCCGGGGGCGGAGGCCAACGACGTCCGGTTCGCGGTCGGCGCCGATGGCCGTGTCGCGGCGGTCTGGAGTGCCGTCGCCCGCGACCCGGCTCCTGGCAGACCCGGACGCCGCTCCCGCACCGTCTCGGCCGCGGTGCGCGACGCCGGTGAGCGGTGGGAGGCCCCCACCCTGCTCTCGGAGGAGGGGGACGTGGTCAGCGCCCCCGACGTCGCGGTCGCCACCGACGGCCGCGTGAGCGTCGCGTGGGCGCTCGGCACCAACGGCATCTCGGGGCGGGACTCCCGGGTCCTGGCTGCCGACCGCCCCGCCACGGGGGCCGGGTGGAACGCATCCGTGCAGGTGTCCGAGAACGGCCTGGGGCCGCTGTTCCCGACGGTGGCGGAGCTGGCGAGGGGCCAGCGCCTCATCGTGTGGAGCCGATGCGACGGACACCGCCAGGGAACCCTCCGCGCCGCCACCGGCGACGACGCGTCGACTTGGTCGGCACCTGCGGGCGTCTCGGGCAGCGGGTAGGGCCGTCAACCGCCGGAGCCGATGGAACGGCCCCGGTCGGCAGGTAGTGCCGTCCTACGGGGTCCGTCGTGCCGCTGAGCGCCTTCGATCAGTTGGTGACCGCGTTGAGGACGAGGATGGGGGCCACCACCGAGGCGGTGACCGCGATCGTCGTATATAGGCCTCGACCCTTGTCCTCACCTCGGTTCAGGTAGACGCCCACCACGACGAAGGCGAGCGACAAGAGCGGCACCGTGAGAAGCCCCCAGAAAAGCTGGTCCTGCTCGCGGCCGTCATCGCAGTAGGCGCGATCATCGTTGGTGTCGGTGACGCAGCCGAAACCGGACAAGGCGAACAGGAGGAACGCGGACAAGGCGGCACACCCCGCCACCGTCACGGCGGACTCCATCACGACCACTCGGCGTGGGTCTGTCCCACGCACGCACAACGCCGCCCCCGCGCCGTAGACACCCGCGAACGCCGCCCAGGAGGCGAGGGCGACCAGGGTGGGAGACACGCCCATTGGTCAGATCCTGGACATCGAGGGCGCTGCCGGCACCACCCATTCGAATGGATTCAGGGTCCGCTCAGCTCACGCGCACCGTGGCCTGCTGGCGGAGGCCCGAGCGCCCACCGGGCTCCCGGCCGGTCGCGCGAATCACATAGGTCCCCGGGCGTGCCGGCAGCGGCACCCGGATGACGGACCGGCCCGCAGGGAGGGTGCGGACGACGGCCGGTCGAGCTGGCGTGCCCAGCACACTCAGCGCGACGCGTGTGCGGCGCCACAGCTGGAACCTCACGCCGACCGTGGTCCCCGCCCGCACCCGGCCCGGCGACGAGAGGCCCAGGGGGCCGAGATCGTCGACGCCGACGAGGGCAGGCTTCGTTCCTCGGGCCGGGGCAGCGACCGCGAGGAGCGCGGACCGCTCACCAGCGGCGAACCCGCGGCTGTCGCCGACGAGGATCGGGGTGCGGCGGACCCGCCCACCAGGGCGGTCCGCGAAGGCGATGAGGCCGGAGGACGAAGCGGCGTTCTCACCTGGGAAGATGCCCGCCACCCACGACCCGTCGGCGGCGAAACGAGGCTCCGCGGCACCCGCAGCGGGGAGGAGGGTCAGCGTCTCAAGAGTGTCGGAGGGCGGCCCGGACAGGGGCGGGACGGTCCGGAACAGCAGGGGCTCCGGGCCCACGTCGCTGTCGCCCTCCGCGCCGGGCCACGCGACGGCGATCGAGCCCCCGCCACTCACCGACGCGGCCGGCGGCCGGACGCCCTCGCCGAGGTCCGTAGGCGGGTCCCATGTCGGCGCCCCCGGCAGCCGCCGGGCGACGAACGCGTGCCGTGTCGTGCCGCCCGGCGGGATCCCCGTCCAGCCGGCGACCAGGAGACCGTTCGCCGCAGCCGTCGCGGAGACGCGGACACCGAGAGGCACCGACGTCGGCACCCCCACCCGGGCCACTTCGACCGGCCCCTCCCAAGCGTCATGGATGCCCCCGCGACTCACGGCGCGGACGTGCCCGTCGGGTGTGGCGCTGACCGCGAGGGCGGCGCCACCCGACGCCAAGGCAACGGCCCCGGGAGCGCCGCCCGGGGCATCCGGGGCCTGGAGCCAGGTGCTCGCCGTGCGCCGTGCACCGCGCAGGACCAGTCCGCCGGTACCGGGACCCGGGACCCCGTCCTCCACCCACAGGACATCGAGAAGACGGCCCCGGCTACCGGGGGTCAGGGCAAGGCGGATCGACGAGACCTCCGCGCCGGCGGCGGCCGGGGGCGAGAGGTCGCGCCACCGACCCGTCCAACCGCGCCGCACCTTCACCACCAGGCCGCTCGGCGCGGGGTACGCGACGAACGCGTCGCCGTTGGCGCCGAGGGCCGCCTCGACACCACTCCACGAACCGGACGATGAGACGGCGACAGGGGCGGCGAGAACGCCGCGGGCGCCGCGTCGCTGCCGCACCTGGAGCACGACGGGCTCCGTCGCGGACCTCCGTCGCGCGAGGACGACGAGGGCGTCCCCGGCATCCGTCACGGCGACGTCGGAGACCGCCGCCACCTCGGGGTCACCACCCGACAGTGTCAGCACCGGACCCGTCGCGAGCGGCGCGCCCACCCCCGAGCCCGCCACGGCGAGCGCGGTCAACGCTACGAGCCCCACCCCCGCCCCGCGCGCTCCCATGGCACCCATGAGGCCTCCCTCGTCTATCCCTTCTCGAACGGTATCCCGAAGGGGGGATCGCGGTAGAGCAGAGAGGTCACGGCTGCGAACCTTCATAGATGGATGGTCGCGACCTCTCGCCTGACATGGGACGCGTAAGCCGCGCAGCTTCTGCCCGCTGCCGCGGCAGCGGCAATCCCACTACCGTCGCCACCAGGCCGCCCGCGCCTCGGCGCCTCGTGCACCACAAGTGCCGATGCCTCAGCGACCGGGTGGGGCGCTGCGACCGACCGATCGGCGACCCGTTCGGCCGGACGTGGCGAACCTCGCGCGATCGCGAGGGACGCAGATGCGTATGCGCGCCCGCTCGCCGGCGAATGAGCCGCAAGGTTTCGACCCCTCCGTGACACCTTCTCTTCGATGACCGTTCACGCGCCCCTCGATGTTCCCCCGGCGGCAGCCACCGTCGAGGAGTTGGCGGAGAGGGCGGGGGGCATCGCAATGTCGATCGCCATGGCCACTCTTCGCGACCCCGAGAAGGCCGCGGATGTGGCGCAGGATGTGGTCGTCGACGTGTTGCGTGGCCTCCCTCGACTGAAGGATCGACGGGCCTTCGACGCCTGGGTGCGCCGGATCGCGGTTCGACACCTCAGCCGAGCCCTTCGCCGGAGAACCGTCCGGCGAGCCCGGGAGGCCGAACTCACCGAAGAAGTGGCGACGACCGGCGCCGACCACGAGGCAGTCCTCCTGAGGCTGAGCGTCGCCCGCGCGCTGGCAAAGCTCCCGCCGCGCCAGCAGCTCGCCGTGATCCTCCGCTACCTCCACGACCTCAGCGATGCCGACGTCGCGACGGCCCTCGGCTGTCGAACCGGCACCGCCGCGTCGTTGCTGTCGAGAGCGCGATCAACCCTCCGTGAAGACGCCGAACTCCGGCGACTCATGGGACCAGACTGGAAGGATTGGACATGAAGGCGCTCGAGGAGGCGATCCGCGAGACGCTCGATCCGATGCGTGATCTGCACCTTGACGATCGGCGCCTGCGAGATGCCCATCAGCGCGCCCGAGCGCAGGGAGCCAGCCAGCCTGGATGGCACCGAGCGGTCGGGGTTGCTGCAGCGGCGGGCGGCGCCGTCGCGCTGGCCGTCGTCCTCACGCTCTTGATAATCGCGACCCCTTCGGAACCGACCGGGCCGGCGGAACAGGGGGCGTCTGTCGCCCCCGCGATCCCGGCGTATCCCGACACCAGCGCAGGGCGACGAGGTGTGACCGAGCTCCTGGCGCGCGCGGCGGGCCCAAACCCCGAGCGCCGAGTCCGGCCCGCAAGCATCGCGGCGGTGTACTCCCACGACACGCGGCACGGCCGATACACCGTCTGGACCGCACGCGTCCGAGACCCGCGTATTGGGGCGGTGGTCTTCTCCTCACCGCGCCTGGGCTCTTGGCCGGTCCTCCGCCGCGACCTCGCCACAACCCCCGGCGATGGGCTACGAGTCGCCCTTCAAGTCCGTTCACCAGCCGCGCGGGCGAGCGAGATCTATGGCTCGGTCGCGCCGACGGTAACCCGCGTCGTGGCCGTGCTCCGCAACGGTGACCGGACCGAAGCCCTCACCGGCGGCGGCTGGTTCATCCTCAGCGTCGACACCGGACACCCCGCGCCGACCCGCCTCCTCGCGTTCGACGCCTCCGGCTCCCGCGTCGGGGAGATCATCCCGCTCCGCTGATCGAGCACGGCAAGGATTCGGCTTTGCGGATGGATGGATCTTGGTGCCGGGACCTCGTGCGGAAGGGGTCCCAGGGCGCACCATCCCGAGAAACAGCCGGATCGAGGATCTGGCAGGGCTCGAGGGTGGAGGGGCAGGTGACCGCCTCCAGGAGAACCACCAGCCCCTCCTGATTTGCCTCAGCAATCAGCTACCCGGCCTCAGCAGGCGTCCAGTCCGGTGCCGCGGCGAAGCCGGTGGGCAGGATCCCGCTCGGGAGCCGGGGGGCAGTGCGAGTGACGACGATGGTCAGAAGTTGGCCCCGGATGGATCGGCGTAGCTAGGTTCGCGGGGGTGTGGCACCGCCGAAGCGGGAGGGTGGCGAAGTGAGTGGCGATGACTGGTTCCGGACGTCCCGGTGGGATGCGTCCGAACGTGAACTCTTCGCGGCGCGGCTGGCGCGGGCGCGTCCCGAGAGCCGCGCCCAGTACATCCGCCTGAAGGCCGAGGCGCTTCTTGAGGGGAGCGACGACGAAGTGCGGGCCGAGGGGGCCCGCCTCATGCGCCTCGTCGTTTCCGACCACCCTGACGATCGCCTGGAGGTGACCGCAGCCCACACCGCCCTCGGCCGCTACCACGAGGAGATCGGACACGCTGCCGAGGCGGCGGCCGCCTACCGCGCCGCCCTCCGGGAGGAGGGTGAGAACATCACATCAGGCTCTGACGTGCTCCTCGCCGAGCTGATCCTCCGTGAAGCCATGGCCGGCCACTACGCGGAAGCGAAGACCCTCCTCGACCTGGTCCTCGCAAGAGATCCGATCTTCCGCACGGAGCAGTTCCGGTACGCCGTCGCGCGGGCTCGACTCGCCGACCGGTGCGGCCGCCCCGACGAAGCGGCCGCCTTCGCCCTCGGTGCACTCGGCTTGCTCTCAGGCAACCGTGGCGTGTCGCCACGCCACCCCGACGTCGGAGTGATCATGGCGGATGACGCGACCGGCGCAGAGTTGGTGACGCTCGCCGACCGCGGCGCCGCCGCCGCCGTCTCCGACCTCGTCGACGCCCACCGCGACAGCACGGGGGCCGTGGCGTGGGACTGGCCCCTCATCCGTCGCCTGCTGAACGAACCCGACGACCCCGAAGAGCAATGGCGTCGGGAGTTCGAGGCGGCGAGCGCCGACCTCGTCGAGGAACTGCGCGCCGCCGGGTTCGATGTCACGGATCTCTCGGAGTGGTCTCGGCGGAGGCTGCCGTCCATGGCAGCGGTCCGTGCCGCAGTGCCGATCCTGGTTCGGGCCGTCGGCCGCACCGACCACCCTGGTGTTCTAGTCGCGATCGTGACGGCACTGACGGACCCACGTGTCCGCGCGACCTCGATCGCGACGGCGCCGATCATCGACCTCTTTCGACGGGTCACGGACCGTGGTGGCGCCGGGGACGACGGCCTCGCCGACCTCACCGCCCGGGCTCTGGCGATCCTCGCCCGCGACGAGCACCTCGAGGACGTCGCCGACCTCGTACGGGACCCGCAGCGGGGGCGTCACCGACTCTGGCTGTTCGAGGCCGTCGGCCGCATGAAGAGACCCGAAGCGGTCGAACTGTGTCTGGAGATGCTGGGCGACGACGAGATCCGCCCATGGGCGGTGCGCCCATGGGCGATTCGGGCGTTGGGTGATCTCCGCTCGGAGCGTGCCCGACCCGCGCTCGCCGAGATCGCCTCGCGTCCCCGACCACGGACCCGGAATGACAAGGCCGAGGCGGAGCGGACCGTGATCGACCTCGCCCGGCGCGCCATCGAGAAGCTGGACGCGGCACGGGCACGCCGAGACGACGCCCCCTGACCGTCCGGACACGCGGAGAGGCCGGCGGCGGAGCAGGCTGGTCAGCCCCCGATATGGTCGCTCGATGCGCCTAACGCTCGGCGGTCTCTGGTGGAGGTGGCGGCACGGTCGCCGCGTGCAGTCGGACGGCGGCAGCGGCCTCGTCTATGAGGGCTACGAGCACGTGCGTCTGGACGGCTACCGGTTCATCATCCTCAAGTGGTTCCGGCTGCCGGACTCCGTGACGACGCCGGCTCACGCCCTCGAGTTACTGCTGCGCGACGCCCACTACCGCGACGACTACGACACCCCGGACTCCCAGGACTGGGACACCCGCACCCGGCACGGCCCGTTCAGGGTCGACGCGATCACAGTCCAAAGCTTCGAACCGGTGAGCGCCGCAGCAGCGTCGCGGGCCCTCCAGGATCTGGCCGACCTCCACGGCGGGCCGTCGCCGGAGGTCGCCGAACGACTGGAGGACCGCGTCCTCCGCGTCGTCGCCGATGCCCCGTCGCACTGGCGGTTGCGGGACCCTGGGCCCGCCGGCCGACACGACTTCAGTCACATCCTCAACGACTTCGTGGAAATCGTCACAGTTGATCTCGACGAGCGCGTGCTGGTCCTCGTGGTGGGAGCGGAGGACTGACCCCTCCGCCTGCCGGCGCCAACCCACCACGGTCGATCCCGACCCCGACGGACCGCGGACGCCCGGGCATGGACGGAGGTTCAATCTAATGGGGCAGACTCATCGGGTGGAGATGGCCCCGCTTCACCCTTCATTCCCGCAGGCGCTTCGCGCGCTCTGGCAGTGCGGGTACATCCGCTCGGACGGCCTCCCTGACGTCGGCGTGGCGCTCCTCACCGCCGGCTACGACACCCCAGAGCCCCTGGATCTCGTGACCCTGTATCGCGAACCGGCCGCTACCAATGCTGCTGAGAGAGCCGCTCAGAAGGCGTTCACCTCGCTCGGTGCACCCCCTACCGGGGAGACGGATGCGGTGAGCGCCGTGGTGGCCGTGGTCGCCGGCGGAGTCGCCGCGGGCACGGCCACGCCATCGGACGGGCTCCGACACCTCGAGCGACTCTGGCGCCGACTCGACTACCCGAATGAACCCGCGGAACCCGTCGACCTCGCCGTCATGGCGGACGAATGGAGCGAGGATCGGGCGCCGTGTTCCCACATCGCTACCCGGGCGGAGATCGAGATTCTTGCCCCCGCCGCCTGCGAGCGGCTCCTTTTGAAGTTGAACTACCTCGGGTGGATTCCCGACCCGGTAGCCCTCGACGCGTTGTCAACGGTCCCCGCCGAGTTCGAATTTCGAGTGCAGTAGTGGAGCCAGGACACAGACAACCCGACATGCGCTCCCCTGCAGGCACGGCGTGACGGTCTGGGCGTGGGTCGCGGGCTTCATCGCGAGCGTGGCGGGGGCGTGGGTCGGCGCCGGCCCACTCGACTCGAACGGGACTGCGGCGGTGATCGGTATCGGCGTCGCCCTCATCTGGACGTGCTTCTACTGGTTTCGCCTCGACCGGACCGAGTGGCCTGATCTCAGTCTCGGTCAGTCAATCGCCCTCGCGATGGCGGTGGTACCGGTCGGCATTGCACTGTCCTTCGCGCTCGGGATCGCGGACGACCATAAGCTCTGGTTCTGCCTGAGCGTCGCGGGAGCAGTAGAGCTCCTCGGGGTACCGACGACCCGTTTCAGGGTCGATCAGCCCGGGCGCGACTGGGACTAGCCAGAGCGAGGCACCGCGATCGACGGCTCGCCCGAGGCGCTCTCAGTGCTGGGGATGCGCAGGTCGAATGCAAGGGCGCGTACCGCCGCGCCTGTCGGGCACGAGGAGAGGCTTGTTTCACCCGGCGCCTGCTCGGCTAGAACCACTCACCTTTGGCGCCTTCGCTGGTTGGTCGTGACCAAGGGGGCTAGCCCCTGGTCGCCACGCCGGTGCTCTCCGCAGGGCCCATCCGCGTCACATCGATCCGATTCAGCAGCGCGGGAGTGTGGGGCCCCCCACTCGCGTACTAGATGCCAGAGATGCCGCACCGCAGCGATAGAGAGTTGGTTGACGCGATCCGAGCGGGATCGGGCGATGCCGCGGACGTTCTGTTCGCACGGCACTTCCGGGGAGCCTGGCGCGCCGCTTACGCGGTCCTCGGCCGCCGGGACGCCGCGGACGACGCCGCTCAACAGGCGGTCGAGAGGGCGATCCGCGCCTTGGACACCTTCCGCACCGATGGGTCGTTCGGCGCGTGGATCCGGCGCATCGCGATCAACCAGGCCATCGACATGGTGCGCCGGGTACCGCGCGAGGACGCACTCCCGGACACGCTGACGAGCCCCGACCTCTACCGGGAGGTCGATGAGCGTGACGCGCTCGTCGAGGCCGTCGCACGTCTCGACGACGACCGGCGCGTCGCGGTGTCCCTGCGGTACTGGCTCGACATGACGCCGAGCGAGATCGCGGAGGCCCTCGACGTGCCTGAGGGGACCGTGTCATCGCGGCTGTCCCGGGCCCTCGCGGAACTCCGGGATCACATGGGGGTGACGGAGCGATGAGCGACCTCGACGCACGCCTCCGCGCGATCGCGCAGCGGCTGCCCGAACCCGACGCCGACGCCACCGACGCGGCACGCGCCGCGATGCACGCCGAAAGGCGGCAGGCGCCGTGGGTGTCCCGCCCGAGCCCGCGTCGGTCCGCGTGGCGGCGCTCCCGACCCTTCCTGTTGGCCGCGGCGATCGCGGTAGCGGTCGCGGGTGGGGCGCTCGCGGCAAGCGGTTGGAGCGTCCGCGACCTCCCGCCCTTCGGCAGCGGCGACCAGGACGCATACGTGCTGCCCGCGACCGACATCCTGCCGGGCGGGTACGCGCGCACCCGCCCACCCCGCTACTCCGAGTTGCCCGAGCGTCCCTCCCTGCTGTTCCCTGCCGGGACGAGCTACACCGAGGCCCTCACCGCGTACAGCGCGGCCCGCGCCCAAGGTGAGGTCCTGCCCAAGGGGGTGGCGTTGGACGACCCCTTGCCCGCCGGCAAGGTGGTGATGGTCCGCGACGACGGAAAGCTCGCCCTTGATCCGGCCGCACCCTTCGGCTGGTCAACCGTCAGCGGCCTGGTCAACACCCTGCCCTTCCGTTTCGACGGGAACCCCATCGCCATCGCCCGATGCCAGTTGCTGCTCGGCGCCGACGACCCCGAGTCGCCAGCCTGCGACGGCCCGGGCCGTAGGACCTATGTGCGCGAGGGGGTCGCCGGACGTTGGCTCCCATCGGGTAACGAGGAGGACATCGCCGACCCGCTCCTCCCCGCCAGCACCGAGTTGTCGGTCCTCAGCGACCCGACGCTTCCGACGGTTCCCCTCGACGAGGTGATCTGGGCGACCCCTGTCGCCCACGGAGACCCTCAACCGACGCGCGCTGTGCTGGCACTCGAGACGGACGACGTCCGCCTCGTCGTCGTGACCTTCCCGGGGGACCGCCTGTGCTTCGTTGAGATAGAGCGCCTGATTGGCGGCTCCCAGTGCGGTGCCGGCAGCACGTTCTTGTCCCGCGGCGCCAGGCTCATGGGTGGCCGGCGCAGGGGCGGCCCGATCCGGGTCAGCGGCTTGGTAGGCGACGGGATCACCGCGGTGCGCGCCGACGACGGACGAATCGTGCCGGTCACCAACAACGTCTTCACCCTCTCCCCCGCCGACGACGTCCGCCGACTCACCTTCACCGGCCCCGTCGGCACGTTCTCGCTGCCCTTCAACACCCACGCCGACGCGCCTAAACAGTTCACGCCCGACCGCACACGCGAACGCCAACTCATCGGCGTCGACCTGCGCGGCGGCGGCCGCGCATCGATCCGCGTCGCACCGAACATCGGTGGCGGCCAGTGCGATTGGGTCTACGTCAACGGCGACGTCAGGAGCAAGAGCTGCTCCCGGCCCGGGGACCCGCCCCTCGGCTACGACGTCGTCACCGGCGGCTTCATCCGGCGGATCGATCGAGTAGCGAACCTGTTCCAGGGGCGGTTCGCCCCGCAGGTCGCCAGCGTCGAGATCGCCTACGCCGACGGAGACACGACGCGCCTCACCCCGGTCGAGGGCCACGTCCTCTACGAGGTCCCGGCGCGGCACATGACGCCGAGGCGACGGGCCACGACGATCACCACCTACGACCGCGCCGGAGTGGCCCTCGCCGAAACTGACGTCCCCTACCGGGGATGACCTCGGACTATGGGACCCCTCCCCCTCATGCGCCCAGGTCCCGTCAGCCGCAGCCGAGTCTCTGGCGGTGTCGAGCACTGATCGCCGCACGCGCTCAAGGGGCCGCTACCGGCAACCCTCGCAGCTCGCTCCCGTAAGCCACGCGACCACCATCAGGACCACCAAGACCAGTACCGCGATGGCGATGATTGACCTCCCCCGGCCTCCCATATGCGGACCTTAAGGGCGGCCGCGGACAAGCCCCGCTGACCCAGGACCGAGTGCCTGGCGAGACGGGTTAGCCGCGGTCCACTTGCGCGTCATGGGGGCGACGCACCCCCTGCCGCCTGCTCGAGCCGGGCCTGGAGAGCACGCCATCCGCGTCCCGTTGCCGGGACCCGAGCGCGGCAATCAGCGATCCCCCGGGCGGCGCCCGCGAGCCAACTGCGGATCGGCGGATGGTGGTCTGCGAAGTCCGGGCTCTGGAGCTCCGCCTCTGGGTTGGCAGCCGAGACCCTGATCATCAGCGCGTATGCCGCACGGGTCGAAGCGGTGACCGGCCGACTGACGCCTCCGCAGGTTTGAGGGCCGATCGCCTGTGCGTCGCGAAGGGCCGCAAAAATCGCGGTAGCGTCCCCTGGAGGCACGGCCGATCGATCGTCACCACAGGCAGTGAGGCCTCCACACACGGCCACGACCACGAGGCGCGGCGCCCAGCCGGAGCCCCTTCGAAGTGGTGGAGCGAAGCACTCCACGCAGGCTAGTGGCAGAGCGCGGGGCGCTCACCCGAGCCTGATGCTCGCCTGAGGCGGGACATCGGGGTTGCGGTCAGCCTGCCAACGCACCTGGAACCCGCCGTCAGCGAGCCCATCGGTGGACGGGATGACGCCGGCGATGGGAGTTGGAAACTTCGAGACCGTCTCAGTGGGATCCCAGGCGCCTGCGCCGTCGTCGAGGCGCGAGCGGATCTCCTCATGAACGGGGACGCCGTCGGGACGGGTCCCGCCGAACGTCCACGCGACGAGGGCTCGACCGTCGGCGCTTATCGTCGCGGCCGCAGCCCACGAGCCGCCACTCCCATCCGGGGGTGAAGCAGGCAGGGAACGCCCGGCGAGCGTCCGAATGGGGCCGAGGGCGCCGTCGCGGTCGATTCGCTGCGCCCGCAGTTCGGAGCGGCGACCCCCGCCTGTCACCTGTTCCGTGACGACCACGGCCTCGCCGTCGGCTCCGGCGGCGATCGCTGGCTGGCCGGTGATGGAGCCTCCGGGGACGGTCTGGGGATTGCTCCACCCCGCCGCGGCGGCCCGGGCGACGCGGAGCCGCCCGTCGCCCACTTTCCATGCCGCGGTGGTGGTGCCGTCGGGGCCCGCGGCGACGGTCAACTCGCTCGCCTGGGACCCCGTGGGTGCGATGGCCCGCGGCGTCGACCAACGGCCCCGTCGGTCGAGGGTGGACGTGAGGATCCGCCCTGGGGCTCCCCCTCGGGGAAGCGCCGACCAGATCAACCGTGTCCGCTCCCGCCCGGGGACAGCCACCAGACCGCCGCCTGGCAGGTACCCATCGCCGCGCGTGCGGCCCGCGACCCGCGCGAACGTCCAGTCGCCGCGTGCCGACCGGGAGGCGGAGCGGACTTCGGGGTGGTAGCTGCCGTCACGGCGCTCGCTCCCCGACCAGACGACGGTGACGCGACCATCGTCGCGGGCGGCGGCGAGGACCTCGTTGATGCCGTTCGTGCCGCGGGAGAGGGTCTGCACCTCACCCCACGACCCGTCGGGTCCCTGGCGGACCGCCTGGACGAACGCGAAGACGGCACCGCCCGGGCGATCCCAGAGGGCCCAGACCGCCGTCGCGACGCCGTCCCCGCCGACGACGACCCGCGCGCCCTGGATGGGTGTCGGGCTGGCCTCCGCGACGGGTACCCCGGCACCCCAGACCCCCAGGGAGTCGCGTTCCGCCGACATCACCTGCGCCGCGGCCCCGGCACCCCGGTCGACCCAGACCGCGATCGCCGTCCCATCGGGCCGGGCGACGGCCTCCGCATACGACGGTGGGGCGGGAACGGGCAGGACGACGGGCGGACCCCAACCGGCCGCGGGCCGGGAGGGGATCGTGGTCGCCTCCTCCCCGCCGCCGCCGCACCCTGGGGCGAGTAGGACGCCAACCACCACGCAACCAGTCGCGGCACTCGCGAACCGCCTCATCCGCGCTCCCCCCTCGGCTCTGGATCGCGGACGGCCACCCGCACGTCCCACCCCCTGCCCCTCGAGCCGTCCCGCCCGAACCCGACGATGACGACCGCCGCCGCCCCCGACGGCGAGGCGGCGATGCCGCCGAAACCGAACTGCCAGCCCGTGCCGTCCGTGACGACCTGGGGACGTCCGAAGGGGCCGCCGCGCGGCCAGTCGCGCACCTCGATGCCTGCGTGCCTGGCGAACGCGCCGAGGAGGCGCCCGGCGCCGTCGGACGCGAGCGCAGGCTGCGCCCGGCTGTACTGGCCGACGAGTCCGCCGCTGCCGTGGCCGACGGGCGCGCTCCAAACACTGTCGTCCGCCACCGAGTACTGGGTCGCCGCACCCACCGACCAGTGGGCGACGGCCCTCCCGTCGCCGTCGATGGCGACGTTCGGCGCGTACGCCGACCGAGCCGTGGAGGAAAGGCGCACCGGTGCACCCCACTCGCCGGCGGCGTCGGCTCGCGCGGCGGCGATGTGGGAGGGAAGTCCGAGGTTGGTCGATAGGTACGCCACCGTCGCCTCGCCGCCTCGGCCGATGGCCGCAGCAGGTTGGGGGGCCTGCACCATGTCCCCCGCAATGACGACGGGATCCCCCCAACCGTCACGGTCGCCGCGAACGGCCTCCACCGAGTAGACGGGCGCCTGGTAGCCGGCGGGTTCCTGCTGGGCCACTCGGCGGCCCCACGTCAGCACCGCCTCCCCGCCAGAGTCCGCGGCGAGGGCAAGCTGCAGTGGCTGGCCCTCCCCCGCCTCGCCGACGGCGCGGACCTCGTCGAGGGTTCCCTCAAGGGCGACGCGGCGTGTCTCGACGCGGTCGGCGCGAGCCCAGGCAACGATGAACCCGTCGGCGGTGGCGACGACCCTCGCCTCGGCGGCGTCGCGGCGGTTGCCCCCTGCCTCCGAGACATCGACCGGCGCCTCCCAGGCACCGCCGGCGGGGCGGCGGCGGGCGACCAGGACGTAGCGGCCCCCCACACGGCGGGTGATGACCCCGGCGAGGGATCCGTCGGGGAGCCGCAGCACCCGTCGCTCGACGCGGCCGTCGCGGCGTTCCTGCCAGACCGCCAGCGCCGAACCATCACCAGCGACCGCGACCTCCGGATCCCCAGCCGGCACCCCCTCCGGCGACAGACGCACAGGCCGGCCCCAGGCCCCCCCTGCCGGGCGACTCGACGCCTCGACGGCACCGCCACGTGACCATGCGACCACCACGCCACCCGCACCATCGATCCCCAGGCGCGGCCTCGGGGGACCGCCGTGGCCGCCGCTCAGCACCGTGGGCGGCCCCCACTCGGCCGGGGGCGCCGCCGCGGCGGCCTGCTCGCCGCGGTCCCCCCCGATCACCCCCGTCGCGTAGGCGACCGCGCCGCCCCCGGCGAGGGCGAGCAGTGCGACGCCGAGGAGCCGGCCGCCCCGTCCACCGAACGTGCGTCGCCACCCCTCGGGTGAGCGGGCCCGGCCATGACCGCGCGGCTCGGCCTGGAGCGCCGCCCAGAGGCGCTCACCGGTCCCCGGTGGCGGCTCAGCCTCCGGGGGACGCCCGCGACGGAGGCGCTCCTCGAGGTCCCTCACGCGTCACCCCCCTCAAGGAGTGCCCGCAGCTCCGAGAGGCCCCGGGACATGCGCGAGTTCACGGTCCCGATCGGGACCCCAAGCGTCTCGGCGATCTCCGCCCCGCTCAGATCGAGCCAATACCTCAGAACGAGCACACTTCGACGGTCGACGTCGACGCGGGCGAGAGCGGCCTGCAGCGCCCGGTCACCGCCGGGCTCGGCGTCCCAGGCACCCACCTCGAGGGCGGCGTCGATCGGCAGCGTCCGCCGCTCGGCCCGCAACAGGTCGATCGACCGGTTCACGGCGATCCGCGCGATCCATGCTCCGAAGCTCGCGCGCTCCCGGTCGAACGTCGCGAGGTGGCGGAACGCCCGCTCGAAGGTGTCCTGGGTGACGTCATCCGCCAGGTCTTGGCGCCCGGTGACGGTGTAGGCCCTACGCCACACCATCCGCCAGTGCCGGGTGAACAGGGCACCACGCGCCTCGGCGTCGCCGTCGAGGGCGGCGGCGACCAAGCCCGGATCCGAGAGCGCGTCCACGTCCACACACTCCTTGACGGGGCGGACACCCAGATCCATCCCGCACCCCGTCAGGTCTGCTCCCGCTGCGTTGGCGGCGAGGGCGACGCCTAGGCGACGGTGGAGTATCCGCAGCGGCGGCGGGCGAGGGCGGCTTGCAGCACTGCGAGCCGCTCAGCGTGCGCGACGAGAGTTCAGATCTTCGAGGGTCGCCTACCCAGACCACGTGCCGCGAGCCGCACCAGTCCGAGCCGTGCCCGCCAGCGCCAAAGCGCGCTACCCCCGGTTGCCGGCAGCCGGTCGCGTCGCTCGGCGTCTAGGCGGCGGAGCACCGGCAGCAGCCCCCCGGCGGCCTCTGCACGGACGACGAGCTCGGGATGGCGTTCGTCGCAGAGCAACGCCAGCCACGGGCGACACCGTGCGTCACTCCAGACACGACCGGCGACCTGCTCCAGCGCCCGGCTGGCGAGGACGTACTCCCTCGCCGAGACAGCTACCCGGTTTCGTTCGACGCTTGCACCCTCGGCCGATGCCGCGCGGACGTATGCCTCTGCTGCGAGCTGAACGGCGGTGGCCATCTCACCGAGTGCGCGCAAGTCGTTTCGGCGCTGCTCATCGAGGGCGACCCGAAGGGCGTGGCGGGAAACGGACCGGGCGTAGAGAGCGACGCCGAGCGCGAGGAACCAGAGGACTACGCCGACTGCAGGAAGCATGACCCGAGCTTCTCACCCAGGGCGGACCCCGTCGAGCAGCGGCTCGCTTGACTTCCCTGCGACACCCTCCGCCGGCGAGAGAGGAGGGGTCCTCTCTGCTCCGGAGCGACGACACCTATAGATCGGGACCCCCGGGCGGCCGCCGGGGTCCCGCAAAGGAATGGGGCGTGTCGGGAGTTCAGATGGGTCCCGGCGTGTAAGTAGTCCGAGTGGAGAACGCAGACGACAACGATCTTGTGTCCGGGGTACTCGGGGGTTCGGAAGACGCGGCTCGGGCGCTCTTCGACCGCTATTGGCCGACGGCTTGGTGGACGGCCTACTCGGTCCTCGGCGATCGGGCGGGCGCGGATGACTCTGCACAGGAGTCGATCGCCCGAGCTTTCTCGTCCCTTGCTCGCTTCGACACCAGTCGGCCCTTCCGCCCTTGGCTCGCCCGGATCACGGCGAATCACTCGATGAACGTGCTTCGTTCCCGACGGCGGGAGATCCTGGTGGCCGACCCCAGTCCCAACGGGCACCGTCCGGATCACGCCGAGCTTTCCGGGGATCACGATCTGCTCATCGCCGCGATCCGCCGCCTCTCCGAAGATCGTCGCGTGGTGATCGCGCTCCGGTACTTCGGTGACCTCGAGCCCTCCGAAATCGCCTACGCGCTCGGCGTGCCCACCGGGACCGTGACCTCGAGGCTCTCGAGGGCCCTGACTGAGCTTCGCACCCTGCTGGAGGTCGCGCGCTAATGAGCGACATAGAGGAACGCCTCCGTACTCTGGCCCGCGCCATCGGGGGACCCGACCCAGCGGCAACCACGGCCGCACGGAACCGCATCCAGGCCCTCGCCGTCGAGGCCGCTCGAAACACTGGGGCCCCGGATGGCCTCCCGACGCCTCGCCGGCGCCGTGTCGGTCGGCGGAGGGGCCTGGTGGTGTTGGTGGGCGCGGTGATCGTCGGCGGGGCGACCGCGTTCGGCGTCGCCAACCTCGGCGGCGGGGGCCCTGCCACCCCCGTCGCATGCCAGCTGTTCGCAGACCGGGGCGCAGGTCCCCAGCAACTCAACTTCTATGCGCCCGCGAGCGGCGTCTCGAATGCAGGCGATGCTGTCGTCAGCTGGGTGGCACGCGGCGGCAGGATCCAGGCAGCCACGCGTGTAGGCGACGGCGCATGGGGTCAGGCGCAGGCCGTCTCGCCGCAGCTGCCGAGAAACTTCCTGCCACGGTCGCTGGCGCTGACCATGACCGCCGATGGCGACGCTCTTCTCGGTTGGACGAGTAAGGCGACGCAGGTGGTCGATTGGACGCCCGCAGCCGGATGGGGCTCTCCGCGAACCCTTAAGGACCCGACATACCGTTCTATTCCATACGAACCGCCGCGACTGGCGACCACTGATACTGGCAACGCTTCTGCGCTGTGGACGGTGGGTCGCCGAGTCGGCTACGGAAGCAGCGGCGAGGCCTCGGTCTCTGATCCCTTCCCTGTCCTGGCGCGCCGCGCACCGAACGGAGAGTGGCGAGTTGTTGCCGCCTTAGGCGGCCCTGAGGGACGCGGTCCCAACGTTCCTCCCGCCGGGCTGAGGGCGCGGTGGAACTTCGCTCCCGCGGTGGCCTTGGCCGACAACGGGACGATCACCCTCGTCGGCTCCGGGAGCTTCCCCGGGACGGCGTGGCAGAGGCTCTCACCCTTAGGGGGAATCGAGGCCGGGGGCTTCGCCGACCGGCGACAGAGCTACGACGCGAGCGCAGCCGGGGTCGACGCGCATGGGAACGTGACGGCACTGTGGATGCGGGGCACGAATCTGGTGGCCGGGACCCTCAGGGCCGGAGCCCGGACCTGGCGGGTCCGGGTCATTGCGAACACCGGGCTCTACAGCCCCGACGTCGCGTTGGCGGTCAGCCGCGGCGGCGATGCGGCCGTGGCGTTCCGCGGCCGGGCCCGCGGCGTCCGCGGGCCACGCTTCCCCTCCCGCGCCCCCACCGCTCGCGTCGACCGTGACATCCAGGCTCTGACCTACAGCGCCGCAGACAGCCGCTGGAGCCGAGCCGTTCGGTTGTCCGCCACCGGCGTCCCAGCCACCGCACCACGCGTCGCCATCGACGGTTCAGGAAGAGCGACGGTCGCGTGGGCTGAGGGCCCCAACAACGGCCAAGGACTTACGCGCATCAAGGCGGCCGACGGATCATCCGGTTCATGGAGCCAAGCCGTGACCGTCAGTGACCCAGCATCAGATCCGATCGCACCGGCCCTCGCAGCCTCCGACAACGGTAGAGCGACGATCGCGTGGACCGGATGTCGCGGCGGCAGCGCCGGCGTCTACTTCTCGGAGAAGGCTGGGACGGAGTGGTCGGAGCCCCGGGTGATCGGCTAGGTGCAGCCATCCGCATTGTTGACGTTCTCCGGCTCGCCTCAGGGAGTGATGGAGTAACCAAACCTTCTTCGGCCCCCTGCCTACTTCGGGTTGCCAGCCGCGATTGCCTTCTGGAGGGTCTCGGCGAGCTGTCTGGCCTGAGGCCTGTCGAGTAGTGAGTCGATGACCCGGATGGGCTCCCATCCGCGGCCTGGGTCGGGGAAGCCTCCTCCGACCCGATTCAGCTGATCGGCGACGGCCTTCCGTGCTTTGGGGCTCATGCCGTCGATGGTGCGATCCATCGCCGCGCCGAACTCTCCGCCGTAGCCCGTCGTCTCGAATCTCTTGATGGCGGTCTTCAACCTTCTCGCCGCGTGGGACTCGAACTCGGCTCCCGCGGCCACCAGCCGCCTCTGGGTCGACGCCTGCTGGAGTGGCAGGAGATCCCAGATCTGCGGATGCTCCACGCCGATCTCAAGGATTGCCCGGTCGAAGGACATGTAGAGGCGGGTGCCCCCACCTTCCAGCGGCACCCGGATGATCCCGTAGAGGTCTCGGAGCGCGTCCTTGGCGAACTGTTCGGCCGCCCCGACTGCGGCGGCCGGTCCTTTGACCTGGGTGGATGTGAGCGGGTGGTAGATGCCCACCTCCACGTCGACCCCATCCAGCTTGATCTTGAAGGTATCCCGGCTGTAGAGACCGCCGAGCGCATCGGCCGACTTCTTGAACTGGTCGCCGAGCAGCGCGGGCGCCGTCACGTCGCGTTTGGTGGCGAGCTCGTAGTGCTTCTCCCAGTCGGGCCAGATGCGGCCCAGCTCGGGTCGCCGGGCCTCAACGATCCGGTTCGCCGCTTTGAAGTTCACGGCCTCGTAGATCCACGCGGCGACGGCGTCGCGGTCGGGTACCGCCGCGGAGGACAGACGCTTCGAGACCACGTAGCGGGCGAGCTCTCCCGGCTCGAGCTCTAAGCGGATGATCGCAGCGACCCGCCGGCCATCTGCGCCGCGACCGAGGTGGGCGCGCGCGATCGCCCGGTCGAACTCGCGCTGGAGGCTGGGCTCCTTCTGCAGGAGCTCAGTCGGGAGGCTCAGAGCCTCGTCGATGTGGATCCGCTTGCCCTGCTTCGCTCGGGAGAGGACGTCAGCGAGCTTGGGGTCGAGCGGCCCGGCGGGCGGGGCATGCGGCGTCGTCGGCGGTTCGAGGCTCGCCTTCTCGAGCTTCTGGGCGGCTCCCTTGGCCTTCGTGTCCGGAATCCCGAGGGCCTCGATCTCTGGCGCAACGCCGGCCTTCGCCCTCGGGAGGAGGGCCTCCATGGTCTGCGCGACCTGCTTGCTGGCCTTGCCGTGGGCGAGCTGGGTCGTCTTCTGGAGCGAGCGCACACGTGCGTAGGCTCGGACGGCTCTTCCTGATTTGAGGACGGCGGAGCAGAGGAACCCGAGGCCATCGGTGACTGCTCCGATGGCATCAAGGAGGGCCCAGAACGGTGTCGGACTCTCCCTGAGCCCTGATTGCTCCGGGTCGATGGCGCTGCTGGCGAGCTCGACCTCCCGCCCGTATCCGTGCAGACCGGCTCCTGTCAGGGCCAATCCGACCAACTGGACGACCACGAGGGCGAGGCCGTCGGTCAGGAACGTCAGGGGGACCATCACGACGCCGATGACTCCCATCACCGCCTCGACGGGCGCCGGCGTCTCCCTGACGATCGCGATCTTCTCTTCGATGCACTGGGCCTCGAAGCTGTCCTCGGCGTAGCCGATATCCCTTGCAGCCGTCCTCACTGCATGCGGCAGCTTCCAGACCAGCTCGGGGTCGCTCTGCAAGCGTTCTCTAAGCGCCGCCGTGGAGGTCTTGACCGTCTTGAGGGCGCCTGCGGTGTAGTCGCTCAGAGCGACCCGGTCTCGCGGAGGGCTTGTCCCGAGGTCCTCGAGGGGCACGTTCTCGACGAGCCGGGCGGCGACCGGGTGGAGGTGGCAGATCCGAGCACGTGCGATCAGGTACTCGGCGAGGAGCCGGTCCTCCGGTGCCTTCTGCTGGGCGGCGTCGGCGCGCAGTTGCTCGAGTTGCGCCGCCGGCAGGTCGGCATGTCCCTTGCCGAGCACGCGCTCGAGGATGTCGGGGGTCAGCAGCTTCTCGGCGTCCTCGGCCCGCCGGGTCTGTGGGTCCGCCGCGGCTGCCTTGAGCTCCAAGAGGGCCCTCAGCAGCTTCTTCAGCTCCGCGGCGTCCTCGTTGCCCTCACCGAACACCGATTGGGGTGGGACCCAGATCTCGAACTGGCCCGCCCCGGGGGCCGGTTGGAAGCGTTTCAGCCCGTAGCGGCGGAACTCCCGGTCGGCCTTGTCGTGTTCGCTGCTCAACATCTCGGTGGCGGTCTCTACCGCGGGGGCCACTACCGCCGCGGCTACCGCGTCGAACCGTGCCAGCAGCTCCGCGATCACCTGCCTCAGGCGACGGGCGGCAGGGTCGCCGCTATCGCCGACGCGCTCCGTGAGAGCGAACTCGAGGCGTCGCCGGCGGTTGCCGGGATCCACGGGTTCGAGCATCCCCGTGGACGAACCGGTCCTCGTCTCCGCGTAGGCAGCCAGTTGCTCTGCCGCCTCCCGCTTGGCTCTCTTGGATTCCCTCTCCTGGGCAGCGAAGGTCTCCCCAAGCTCGAGTCCGGCGACCAGCTGCTGTAAGCCGTCCATGCCGGCGCCGGTGAAGACCTGTTCCAGATAGTCGGCGAGTTCGTGCTCGGGGACCGGCGTGATCTTCTTGCCGGCCACGGTGAAGACGAAGCCGATCTTCGGCGGTTCCGGTCCGGGCACGCTGGTCGCCCGCTCGGCCGCCTCGGCGACGAACGACGCCAGCTGTTTGCCGGACTCGACGCTCGGAGGTCGCTCCGGGGGAGGCTCGATCCGTGTGACCTCGAAGTGCGGCAGCTCGAGCAGGGCGGGCGCGTCGGTCATCGTCCGAGCTCAGGCCCGGTGCGAGTGATGTGGCGGGGGGAGTGGGCCTGCCGACCCCGCTGGCATCAGCCGGGAGGCGGTGTTCCGCCCGCTGCGCCGCCGGTGGGTGCTGGGGCGGGTTGGGTTCCCGGTGGTGTCGTGGGAGCCGGGGCGCCCGCGGGTACGAGGGCCTGCCTGGCGTCGTCGAGGCGCAGGGTGATCCCATCGGCGGGGTGCAGGGGGTCGCCGAGGTCTCCCGAGACGATCCGGTCGGTCCTGCGGGCCGCCTCAGCGAGGGACTGGAGCGCCTTCGCCTCGCGCTCGATCAGATCGATGCGCCGCGACTCTTCGATGAAGTCCTCGCAACCACTGCATCGCCCGAGTCGCATCTTCACCCGTAGGCCGGGCGTCGGCAGTCGGGTGAGGGGCCCATCACCGGCATCTGGCCCCGTGCCGTCGGCGGGGGGTGTCGCTGCGATCGCGGGCGGCGGGTCGGGGACATCCGCGATCAGCTCGTTGAACCACGCATCCAGCTTGACGCTCACTCCGCGCGCCAGGGGAACCGCGAGCTGGCTGCCGTTCATCGCGATCACGCGCGGCTCGAAAAGGCCGACCGGCAGGTTTCCGCCGGTGGAGTCGATGATCCGCTGCAGCTGCTCGGAGGGAGGGAGGGCCTGGAAGAGGGCGTAGCGGTAATAGTCGCGGTGGTCGGCCATGTGGGCGAGCAGGGCATCGGCCCGCTCGGAGGCGTTCGCGAGATCCACGAGGCTGAAGGCCTGGTCCAGGCGATCCACCGCCTCGGACTTGTCCTGGGACTTGTTCGCGCTCTCGATAGCCTCCTTGGGCGTTCCGAATCCGGCGGTGGCGGCGCTCCTGGTCTTCGCCTCGTTGAACTTGCGCATCGCCTCGCGCAGGTCCTTGAGGAGGGTGGGAAGCCCGCAGTCGTCCGGGGAGTAGAGGCCGTGGTCGCGGCAGGTGCCGCTCCACCAGGCCCAATCGCCTTCAGCTTTGAACTCGCCGCTGCGCCGGATCATCGTTGAGATCGCCAGTTTCTCCTTCTCGGCGTCCGGCAGTCCGATCAGGCCACCGAGGCCCGGTATGTCGTTCTCGGGAGCGCAGGCGAGGATCGACACTGCCGCCTCGAGCTTTGGCTTGCTCTTGGCGTCGAAGGTCACCTTGGCCTGATCCTCCAAGGTGCTGGTGAGCGAGCTGGAGGTCGCCTGCAGCATCGTCCAAAAGATGTAGCGGCGGACGGCTCGCAGATCAGACTCACTGGGCTTCCGCCAGAGCGCGAAGGTGCGCATCACTTGGTTGGCCTTCGCCTGACCGTCCTGGATCGCGCTCTTCGCGGCGGCGATCACCTTGTCGAAGACCGCCGCCACCGCGAGCTCCTCCGCAGTCGGAAGCGGGTCCGCTCCCTCGGCGAGGTCCGTGCCGGTACCTGAGGCGCTGGAGTTCGAACCCGTCTGGGCGCTTGCAAGCGCGGCCTGGGCGGCCTGCGCCGCGAGGCGGTCCTGCTCGGTCTTCTCCGCAGCTGCGGCGGCCTGGGCCGCGAGGACCGCAGCCTGCTTTCGGATGATCTCCTGAGCGGCTTCGTAGGAGGCCAGCATCCTCAGCGCATCGAAGCCGTCGGTCAACGCCGGGTCGAGGAGGGAGTTGCGGAACGCTGTCTCGTTGCGCCGGACCAGGGGCCCGTCGATGAAGGCGATCGACAACGGGTTCTCGATCAGGGCGACCAGCTGGGCGCGGTCCTTCCTGAGTGTCGTCTCGACCCGGTAGGCGGCCATCACCTCGTGGTACGTGAAGGTGAGGTCGTGGCACATGTTCGGGTTGCGGATCCGGTGGGTGGTTCGCTCCTCGCTACCGAACTCGCGGCTCTCGGTGATGTGGGAGACCCGGCGCGAGGAGACCGTCACCGCAGCCTTGCTCGCCTGCTCGGTGAGGTTCTGGGTGGTGCCTTTGGCGGTGTTCGCGATCGCGGTCTTGGTGCCGCCACTGACCTGTCCGTTGGCCGTCACCTCCGCATAGCCACCCTTCACGGTCGCCGACAGGCCCGCCTGGCCGTTCAGCTGGAACTCGTTGTTGGTCGCCATCTCGCGGACGACGTCGTCGGTGTCCTTGCTGCTCGAGGACATCTCGAAGGTCTGGGTGCTGTCCATCTGGCTGGTGCGGTCGAGGGACTTCTTGGAGCGGTCCCAGGTGAAGGTCTCGATGGTCAGTTCCTGGCCGGGGATCAGGGTGAAGCTCTTCAGCTCACGTCCCTCCTCGATCTTGGCCAGGGTCCAGGTCTGCACCCACGGGAGGAAGAGACTCACGACGACCGGCGGAAGTTCCCTGGGGATCTCCTGCGGCGCGATGATCTCCCACGCGTCCACGGCGAGCGCCTTGCCCTTCGGGGCCCAGGGGATCTCGCCGATCTCGAGCATGGGCTTCTTCACGGCGGCGCCACCGGCGATCGGCGGCAGCGCGCCGTTGCGGGTGAGTGGCAAGGCCGGCCCGCTGGACTCGCGGTGGATCGCGACTCGCCTGCCGGCGACGACGACCTCGGCTCGGCCCTTCAACAATTCCTTCACCTCGCCGCCGGTGAGACTGATCGAGAGCGGCGAACCGGAGTCGTCGAGGACGAACGGGTCCGCGAGGAACCCCGGCAGATCGACGATCTGGAAGTCCTCGGAGGCGAGGGCAACCTCGGGCGCGCTCGAGGGAGGGGCGAGCTTCAGGAGCCGTGGCGGATCACCGGTCGTCTTCGCCATCGTCGGCCGGTCGGCGATCAGCGCCTCGATCTGACCATCGGCGAGCTCGACGGTCACGTCGCCGTCGGCGACCCTCACCCTCCGCGATGAAAGGACCTCCGCGACGGCGTCCTCGTCGAGGGCAATCTCGGCTACCTCGGGCTCGATGTTCAGGAGGATCGACCGTCGCCCCCCGTCGGGGGTGGAGCGCGATGCGATGACCGTCGCGCTGCGCCCCGCCGCGAGCTGACTCCGAGTCACCTCGTCCAGCTCGAATGTGAACCGGTGGGTCGCGCCGCCCTCAACGATCTGGGCGGACCCCTTCGCGTCCCCGAAGGGGTTCACGGGGGTCTTTCGCGTGTAGGTGGCCTCGTCGAACGCCCGGAGGTGGATCTCCCCGTCCCCATTCACGAGGTCCAGGAGCGGCACACCACCGAACTTGCCGGCCAGAATCCCGGCGAGCTTGCTCGGGAGTTCCTGCACCGTCAGCTGATCGCCGAGGCCGGCGTGGAGGATCGTGTCGAGCTTCTGGCCTCCCGCGCCGGGCACTTGGAGGGTGATGAACTGACCGAAATCATGGGTGATCGTGACCGGGCCCTCGTCGAGCTCCGCGCCCCCGCAATCGGGCCGTGGAGTCTGCGCAGAGACCAGGCCGCGAAGGGCCTGGACGCGACCCACGAACGCGCGAGATCGAGCGTCGAGGGCATCTAGGCCGGTGCCTTCCGGTCGGGTCGCACCCCGCCCGTGCACGCGTTCGTCCTCTGACAGCCCGTCTCTGCGGGTGTCGGGGGGGCCCGGCGCCACAGAAGACCCGCGAGATGGCCGGCCCGCGGGCGTGACATCGGTGGCCCCAGAGGCGCTGACCGCCCCGACGTCCCTGCCGGTGGCTGCTGGGGCACCGGCGTCGCCGGAGTGGTCATCTGTACCGGGCACTGAGTGACTCCTCCGCGGGGTGCTCCTCGTCAGCGCGACCTTCCCTGGACCCCGCCCGCCCCGTCCAGAGGGCCCCCCCGCGAAACAGCCGGAGGACGCCGGCGCCACCACACGTAAACGCCGAAATCTCCCGATCTGACAAGGGCCACTGGTGTCTGCGACAAGCAGCCCCTAGCCCAGTTAGGACCTCTCCAAAGCCGGTCATGGCCTCTTCGAGGGGCGACTCTTGGCTCTCAGCGCAGAGGCGCTGGTCGGGTGCCGTTCCCGACCTTCACACCACCACCTTCGATCGGTGGCAACGAGGAAGGAAGCTCTGCCCACCGCGAAAAGAAGGAATCCAGCGCGTGCTCTCGTTTGCTTCTTTATTCGGCTGAGGCCGCCATCTTTCCCGCCACCTGGGACTGCGTTCCCGCCCCAGAACCCGGGTCGACCAAGGCGGTCCCGAGAAGCACCCGGGACCCACCACGACGAGCTCAAGACGCCCGGCACGCCGCGCAGTCGCCGCCACCAGACGCCGAGCTATCCCGCGGCGGACTGCCGCCGGATTGAGCGGCCGAGTTCACGGAGGATGCTCACCGGAGCAGGCGATGGTCGAGCGGGTGCGACGTCCGCCTCCTGACTCTGTCCTGCGCAACTACCGGACGGCCTAACGGCCGAATTGTCGCCGCCTCGACCGCGAGTCGCGGCCATATCCGAGGTTTGTGCGCACCAAGGGCTCTTTGCTGGAGAAATCTCCCCTTCGTCTCGGAGAACGAGACAGGGGTGGCACACCCTCAGGCTTCGGGGTGCGGCCCGTGACGCCTGGCCATCCTGGGTGGAGTGGACCGGTTCGTTGACACTCCGACCCCTTCGGGTGACGCCGCGGGGAACCACGTCCCGCTCAAGGGGCCACAGAAGAAGTGCGCATCGGGAGAAAAAAGCCCCCACCTCGCGGCATTCTTGGTCTTCGCCATGCGGATCGGCTGAGCCGGCAATTGGACGAGGCCAGCCTTAGAAGTCGAGGGCGACGTCCGGCTCGGCCGGTCGCCGCACGCGGCGGCCGATGACGGCGGCCCTCGCGGCCTGGGCGTCGGCGGCGAGCCTCCGCTCGTCCCGGGCGAACAGCGGGACGCCGACGAGCGCCGCCAGCTGGAACGCCGTCCCGATCGAGACGCCCGGATGACCTTGCTCGACCTTCAGCACGGTGCCCTTGCTGACGCCAGCCCGTCGGGCGAGCTCAGCGGCGGTCCACCGACGCTCGGCGCGCGCGGCCCGCACCTGAGCGCCGAACAGCTCGACGGCGTCCTGAACCACCTCTAGGAAGACCCGATCGCGACCCATGTGGTTCAGATTAGCCATCCTTACGCGATGTAGGAATCACTATCCTGAACCCCAGAGGTGCTTGGTGGCGCCCCTTCGGGAAATGGGGCAGCCGCATGGCGCCATGCACGGGCGCTGGCCGTCGCGACGGTCCTCAGCGCAGCCAACGCCTCCGGGCCGCGGTGATCTCGGCGGGCGAGATCTCACCGTGTTCGGCTTCCCACTCAGCGACGGCGTCGAGGGACTCGACCCGCCGCGCCTCTCGATCGACCAGCGAGGCGACGAGTGCGGACACATCACCGGAGAACTCGCCGTCCGCCAGGCGTCGAACCCGCTCGGCAGTCAGGTCGGAAACGGAGATGTAGAGCCTCTTCGCCACCCGGTGACCGTAGCGGGGAGCGGGGGATGGCGCTGCGTCGGCGATAGGCATTCCGGCCGCCGCGCTCGGCCCATGGACCCCGAGCGCAAAGCTCAGGAAGATCGGCCGTGAGGGGCTCTCGGGCTCACGCCGGGGCCAGCTCGCGCACCTGAGGTGGCGGCGGCCGTCGTCCGGTGGTGTTCTGACTCCGGAGCCGGAGCACGCGACCGCACGGGTGGCGGTGCACTTCGGAAGGCTGGAGGCACGCGGGCCGGGCGGATCTCATGACTGGGACCGGCCGCCGCGCCGTGGCCACTGGGACGGCTGCAGCTCACCGGCGAGGGCCGCGCGGTATGACGGCACGTCGGTGAGGTGCATGCTGACGAGCACGAGGTAGCGGTCGGCGGTGTGGACGTCCATCACCATCCCGCCGCGCCGCGCCGCCCGCAGGCGCCGCTCGGCCGACTCGGCGTCCATCCCGAACCGCTCCGCCGCCCGCCGGGCGAGCTCTCCGAGCGACAGGCCGTCGCGGCGCATCTCGCGTTCGATGACGCCCATCACCTCGTCGCTCCAGACCCACCGCGGGGTCACCATCACCCCCGTCGTCGCCACGGTGCCCTCCCTGTCGCGTGTCCCGACGGGCGGTCACCCGACCCGACCCGACCCGACCCGGCCTCTTACGGACTACTCATCCGTAAGCCCCCTGCTTCCCGGCGGTGGCGACGGAATGTGCGATGGACCACCGGGAGGCGGGATGGAGCGGGAGAGGGGGGCGTTCGCCGACGACACCAGCGCAGCGCACTTGCGGGCTGAAGGGTCGTGGGAAACGCTCACCTGCAAAGAGACCACGCTCCACTTTGTGGTGGGTTGGATCCCTGCCGAGCGCCTGCCATTCGAGGCGTATTCGCCCCGAGCGGTTCTGGTGCACCAGCGGAACTCATCCGAACGATCGCCGGCGCCGACCAGTTGAGGAAACGGGGGGTGAACATGCGGTGGTATCTCGCGGTCCTGAGGCGCTACACGGGGTTCCACGATCGGGCTCACCGAACCGAGTTCTGGATGTTCACGGTGTGGAGCACCGTCGCCACGGTCGCGCTGTTCCTCCTCGACACCATCCTCGGCACCGGGAAGGAGTGGCCCGGGTTGTTCGGGCTCCTGTACGGCGTCACGACTGCCGTGCCGTCCCTCGCGGTCGGGGCGCGCCGCCTCCACGACACCGGTCGCTCAGGCTGGTGGCAGCTGATCGCCCTGGTCCCCATCGTCGGGCTCATCGTCCTGATCGTGTGGTGGGCGACAGAAGGCGACGGCGCCCAGAATCAATGGGGCCGCGACCCCTGCGACGACGCGCACACCGCGTGACCCCTAACCCGTCCCACCGACCCTCTCGAAGCGGCTGGCTGATCGGGCGGATGAGGCGCCACCATCCGGCTGGCTTCGGGGCCGCCCTCCGGGCCTAGCGCGACTGAAGCTGAACCCAAAACCTTTCGAAGTGGATCCCAATGTCGTGGCTGATTGTCACCCACGACCGCTCGCGACGGCCCTCGGAGGCGGGGTACTGTCCGGGTTGGGCGCTAGCTTTGGAAGATGCCCGCGCGTCGCCGCTTCTGGCATCAACTCCAGTCGAGCAAGGGCGAGGCTCGGCTAGCGGTCGATCTGCACAACCGCTCGGGCCGGGAGCGCCGACTGGAGGCTTTCATCGTCCACATGAGCCTCGCCTGGCTCAAGATGCTTCAGGCTCACTTCGACGAGCAAGGGCGCGAGCGCGAACTCTACAAACGAGACAGCAAGAAGCGTCGGCAGCGAACCGAAGATGGCGACTGGAAAATGCGATCGCTCAGCGCCCTTCTCGCCGAGACGTACACGGAGAGCAACCCAATCCGGAGAAACGTCGAGTTCTTCCTCGGCTTGCGTCACAAGGTCGAGCACCGCTACGACGGAGAGGTCGCAGCCCTTGTAGCCGGAAAGGCGCAGGCCATCGTCCTGAACTACGAGCGCGAGCTGGTCCGGATGTTCGGCGCCTCTGAGGGACTGGCCCAGGAGCTTCGCTTTCCGGTGTTCCTCGGCAGCATCACCGACGATGCCGTTGAGGTCCTGAAGGGAGTGCGTGCACGGACACCACGATCGGTCTTGGACTACATCCAAGACTTTGACGCCTCCCTCGAACCCGACGTCGCAAGCGACAGCGCCTACGAGTTCAGGGTCGTTCTCGTGCCCCAGACCGGCCCCAAGACGGAGGCTGACGTCGCCATGAGCTTCGTCCGACTCGACGCCCTAGACGATGAGCAGCGCGAGCAGGTCGAGAGAGCCTTCACCATCATTCGCGAGAAGACAATTCCTGTGCATAACGATAATGTTCTACTCCCGAAGGACGTAGCAGCGCGGGTCGTCGAACGACTTAGTTTACGTTTCACTGTGACCGACCACACGAAGTGCTGGCAGCACTACGGAGTGCGGCCGCCAGAAGGCTCTAATCATCCCGAGCGAACAAAGTCAGACTTCTGTCGCTGGGACAAGACATTTAGACGCCACGTCTACACGGTAGCCTGGGCTGAGTACCTTGTCCGTAGACTTAGAGACACAGACGAGCACCGCGCCGTACTTGGACGCGATCCTGTGCCAAGTGCCGTCGAAACGACCAGAATGTCGGCACAGCGGTAATGCCTTCTCGGAGTGCCTAGGCTCAAAGGCCGTAGCGCGGTCGCAGTCGTCACAAGCGGCGCCGCCTTGACTTCCGCCATGTACGTACTGCTGAGCGCGGCGATCGGTTCCGGCGCAACTGAGCAACCCCGGCTGGCCTTCGAGCTCGGGCCGGGATTGACGTCGATCTTCGTCGATGGAACCCTGGTTCCGCTGGGAGACTCGAACGGACTGTCGTTCTACACCGGTCAGGTAGCCCAACCCGGCACCGGAACGACACTGTCGTGCATCGCGGCCGTTAATGACGAGACATCAGGAATGAACTGCGACACAGCGGAGCGAGCAACGCGTCAGGGCGTTGCCGTCTTCCTGGCACGCCGGAACCAGAAGTACACGGCGGGCCTTGCGCTGCCAAGTGCCTCAGCGGAGGTAAAGGTGGAGACAGTGGCCATGAGTCGGTCCGGCAGACTGGCGAGCTTCGAAGTACCAACCGACGTGTCCAAAGCCGAAGTAGTTGCAGGCGGCACGCGGAGCATACTGCCGCTTCCGCGCGTCGGTCCTCCCCCGGATGCGCTTCCGTCGGAGTGAGACGTTCGTGTCCCCACATGACGCAAGTCGTTTGAGCGGCACGAAGTGCTGAGTGGTCGATGGACCACTCCGGTCACGCTACCGGCACGTGAGCGAAGGCCCGGCGTTCTGTCGCCCAAGGAACCGCTTCGAGCGACATCCCAGCGGTCTCGGCCTTGGCCGATCAACGGGAGAGAATCAGCTCAGAAGCGAGGCGGTTCCATGTGGAGTGACTTCGACGCTGCGACCAAAGCCGCCGCGGTGGTCATAGCTTCAGTCGTCGCTGTGCTTCTTGGTCGCCTTCTCCTAAGCGTGGTGACTTTGCTGCGGCCTCGATTGCGCCACACTCCGCAGGTCAAACTAGAACCTCTGCCCATACCCCAGCCGGCGCCGTAGACCGCACTCCCCAGCGAGTCGCCAGCATGCCAGCGACTTGCAGCCTGTCCGGCACCTGCTTCGAGCGGTGTCCACGGTCAAGAAGCCGCTGGTCGTCCACAGACTCGATTCGTGCATGGGCCTGCCAACCCTGGACGTGCGGCTGTAGCGGGCTCCCTCCCGATCACCGACTCGCCGTGCCAAGGGTTCTGAGACCTCGTGTGCCCGCGGAGATCGGAACTGCCCGGGGGTTGCATCGTCCCAGACGGTGGAAGGCTCCCGCGGCGGCGCGCGGTTCACCCTCCAGATACTCAGCTATGCGCAGGAGGGTATCTGACGACGGTTGGGGATCTCGCCGTCACCGCGATGGAGGTGACGCGCGACTCAGCCGTGACGTCCCGTGCAGCGATGCGAACCCCTCACCCCCGTGGACGAAGAGCGGAGCGGAGCCTCTCACGGCAGACGAGTCGATCTTGGTCATTCCGCGATAGCTCGGCGTCGGCCTCTATACAGGGCGTCGTCGTCTGGCATAGCCTGGGCGGCCCAGACGAGCACGAGGGCGGTCAGTGCCACCCCGCAAGACAGAGAAGGAGCCTCGTTCCCCCGCCGACGCGATCGACTCGTCCCTGCTGAGCGATGCTGATGAACTCGTTCGGCTGATCGATCACGAGCTCGACATCCAGAACCGCGCGATGCTTGCGCACAGGGCCAAGGTCAGCCAGCTGCGCCGGCTTCGCGCGACTGCCCGCGAGACCGACAAGGCCCCTCACGGCAAGGCGAGCCCAGGACCAAGAGCAGCCGGTCGCGGTGTCTCCTCCAACGGCGAGCTCTCCCAGCTTCCGCGGGGGGAGCGCGGAGTACTGCTTCTGCTCCGCGACGTGGGTGGACAGGTGCCACTCAACGACATCGTGTCCGCTGCGCAGGTCCGAGGCGTGATCCACCCGGCGGCGACAGCAGGTCGAGAGAACCTCCGGACCTGTCTCCGGCGCTTGGTTGGCAAGGGCACCGTCGCCCGGTCCGACGCGGGCTTCACACTGACCAAGACTGGCCGCCGAGCCGCGGACGAGCTTGCACGAGGGATCGGGGGGGCCAGCCAGCCGTAGCCCTGCGTCCAGGGCTTTCCGTCTCAGTCGGGCGGCGAGCCGCGTAACCATCGAGTGGCGCCCGCGGTGCGTGGGCCCCGGCCACATGGTTGGGCCCCAGGTGCGCTAACACCCAGGGCCCGGGTGCCACAGGTCCTTTTGGGAGGTCCACGTGGCGCCTTCGAAGATATCACTGACCCCTGACGACGTCTCCGCCGTGTCCTCGCCGGCGACCCCGCCGATCCGGGATGACGAGGGTCTTTCCGGTCCTGGGGCCGGCTCTCGCGACGCTGCGGTTCCCCGCGGCGCCCGCGGGCAGTTCCGTTCAGGCACCGGCGAGCACGAGGTCCTCGACGCCTTGGCGACGCTCTTGATCGCACTCGGGCCTGATCCGACGATCCTCGCGGCGGACACCGCCCGCCAGGAACTTGCACCCGGGTTGACGCAGATGAGGAACCTGATCAATCGCTTCGGGGTGCCGTGGGCGGGGTTGCGGTCGGTCGCGATGGCCTCTCCGGCGGACCGCGGCAAGCTCCTCGCCTCGCTGCGTACCCAAGAAGAGTTCTTCGGGACCGACCAGGAGATCCTGGATGGTCTGCGCGCTGCGGCGTATGCCCTGAGTGCCGCTCCGGATCCGATCACCTACGACCAGTGGGTCTCCGAGCAACGGGGTGCGTGGCGGCGGTCACGGGTGGCGGACCCGCCGCGGTTGGCGTGCTCGGCGACGGTGATCGACCGCTTCGCCGGGTGGCGCAGAGCCCTGGAGGACGCAGGCATCATCGTGCCGGTTCCGGGGCGCCGGGCGGCCCGACCGAGCCGGGCCGAGGCCTCGTTGGAGGCCGTCGTCCGCGCCGTCGACCTGTGCATCTCCGAGACCGGGGTCCTCCCGGCCGTCACATACCTCGAGATGTGGGCCCGCGAGAGGGACATCTGGCTTCCCTCCACCGCCCAACGCCCACCGTGGTCACGGGTCATTGCCGAAGTTCGCAGGCGACGGGACACGAACGGGCTACCGACCCCCGCGAAGAAGACCCCTCCCCGCCACGCCCCCCTGATCCTGCGCGCCGAGTTCCGTGAGAGGACGCCGGACGAGGTCGCCCGGGACGCGGCCATCGGCAACCGCCACGACCGCGCAGCGATCGTCGCGTCCCTCGCCCGCTACATCGAGCTGTACACGAGTTCGAGTCGACCGCCGCGCACGCGTCACTACCGGGCGATGCGCTACCGCGACGGGGCGTTGATCGCCTACTCCGCCTTCCGGACACACGGGTCCTTCCAGAACCTGGTGCGCGAGGCGGAGGCGCTCATCCGATCACGGGGAACCCGGAGCCGTGACGGCGGAGGGACCCGGCCATGAACCCTGGTCCCGGGTCGCGCCGGCGCCGCCGGTTCCGCTGGCCGACGAAGCTCGTCGGCGTCAGCGAGAAGAACGAGAAGCTCTTTGGCAGTGACCTGTGGCTCGTCTCCCTCGTCCGGAGCCTGGGCGGGCTCTGGGACCTCCTGAAGAGTGATCCCGGCTCGGGCCCGGGGGGAGGCCGCCCGCGGAATCCCGGGCATTGGCGCCTCCTCTGGTTGATCTATACCGCCAGCGACCACGCGGCGATGGAACCGTTCCTCGCCGCTAAACGCCACCACGAGCCGACCTGGAGAGCCTGCGGGTTCGTCCGAGACGACGGGTCGGTGTGGGTTCCCTCCTACGAGACGCTCCGGCGCCACTTCATCGAGATCGAGAGCGAGAACGAGCTCTTCCTCGAAGCCCACCGCCAACTGGTCGCGATCGCGCAGCGACGCGACGACCGCGTCGGGGAACACCTCTGGTGCGACGGCACCGAATCCCAGACCCACGCAATCGGCCACCACGACTGCGGCGTCGAGGATGACTGCCCCGACCGGGAGCTCCGGCGGCTCGTCCACCTCGACACGAAACGTGCCACGAAGATGCGCCACGCCGAGGTGACTGACGATCCGAACGACCCTGATGAGCGGGCAAGTCGCCGGAGGCTGGTACGAGCCGCGACAGAACTCGACGAGGAGGACTGCCGACCCGGCCGCCGCTACCGCGCAGGCCGGCACTGGTGGTACATCGCAGATCCCGACGCCGGGTTCCGGGTCTACAGCGATTCCTCGGGGCGGGTGAAGGAGAGCTGGGCCGGCGACCTCCAGATCAAAGTCGTCGATCTCTTCACCGGCCTCCCGATCGTGGCGCTCAGCACACCGGCAGACCAGAACGAAGTCACCAACTACCCGAAGGCGTTGTCCGCCGCCCTCTCAGCTCTCGGTGGCCAGATCCCGCGTTCCATGACCGCCGACAGCGCCTACTACAGCCGCGGCGTCTACGAGCAGAACATGCGCCTCGGCATCCTGACGGTCACCCCCACCCGCCGACGCGCCGGGGACACCGAACGCGGACGGGGGCGCCCCGGACCCGACTGGGACCAGGAGGGTGACCCCCTGTGCCGGCACTGCTCGGGTCCGACACGACGGGTCGGGTACTCAGACGCCGACGGACGCCAGCGCATCACCTTCGCGTGCCTCCTACCGAAGACGACCCGATGTGAGAGACGACAGACGATCAGCTGCTCCCGAGACCCGCGCCGGCTGCTTCCGGTCTCACGCCGGACGCCCGTCTACCGGGCCCTCAACGCGGCCGTGAAGACACTCGAGAGCTCCCACTCGAACTGGAGATGCCGGTACCGCGTCGGCGCCAAGAACCTCGACACCCGACCCAAACGCCTCGGCAACGGACCGCGGCTCCTCCGCGCCAGTGCGGCGCTGGTGATCGACTGGCTCCGGGGACTGTGGAACCTGGGGTGGATCGGACCGGGCGACAGATGCGTCGGCGAGGCAACGCCGATCCGGATACCGCCACCGCACAACTAGCTCGTAAGCGCACGCGAGACGCCAGCCTGGCTCCCAGCCACCACCACGAGCAGTAGTCAACGCCCGTCAGAGCTGGACCGACACCGTCCCCACTCAGTCACGAAACGACTGGGTGTCTCAGAACGGCTGTCAGACGAGGGCACGCGCGGGCCGAACTGAGCGCGCCTCTCACAGCCCCGACGAATCAGGGACCTGGCGCACCTCCAACCGATGCTCGAGAAGCCGAGCGGATCTCCACGCCCTACTTATGGGGAGAGTTGTGCGCACTGTCCAGGAGGCGACGGCGGGATTTGAACCCGCGGATAGCGGTTTTGCAGACCGCCGCGTTAGCCACTTCGCCACGTCGCCAGGACACATCGGGCACCGGTTTGCGCGCAGGACCGTGGTCCGGTGTGGTCCGGCGGCAGACTCCACCGGCCACGAGAACCAGCAGCGGCTGGCCCAGATGCCGCTCACCAAGCCGCTCTTGATCGAAAGAGCGGAGCAGGCCCGGAGGGACTCGAACCCCCAACCCCTGGTTTTGGAGACCAGTGCTCTACCAGTTGAGCTACGGACCTGTGATGTGTGAACCGCTGTGGTGTTGCCATGAGGCCGGCTCGGGTTCGCGACCGTCTCATGAGTGCAGGGGGCAGGATTCGAACCTGCGATCGGCGGAGCCACCTGTTTTACAGACAGGTCCCTTGAGCCAGCTCGGGCACCCCTGCTCGCAATGAGCGGACACACGACTCACGCCCGCGACGTGAGGCTGCATCCATGTCCTTCTCTGTGGTTGTCAACGTGCTGCGCGATCTTCGATCCCCGCCGAGGCGGGATGGGAGAGAGAGGATTCGAACCTCCGACACCTGGTTTTTCAGACCAGTGCTCTACCGAGCTGAGCTACTCCCCCAAGGTGTGTTCGGGCACAAAAAAAGCGACCCGTTCAGGTCGCCTCGAGAGACTGGAGCGTGATCTGCGGTCGCCGGTTATGGCAGCCCGATCTCTCCCTCGAGGCGGGTGGCAAACCAGCAGTAATAGGTGGCACCGGTGTTCATGTCAGTGACCATACCACCTCTGTCAACCAGTGCATGTCTCGGGGCGGTACGTCTGTCGCGGAGATTCATGTCCCCGGTGGCGACTAGGCTGCCGGCGGCCCTGCGAGGGCCTGCTCTTGCGAGTCCAGCGACCCGACGGGGAGGAACGAATGAGGCGACCGTGGGATTCCGGAGGGGCGGCGAACCTCGCCGCCTGGGCGGCCCTGATTGTCCTCGCCGGCCTGCTCCTCTCAGGGTGCGGAGGTTCGGATTCGGAGGCGTCGGTCTCCGTGCGGACGGTCACCGTGACCGAGGGCTCGGACGCGGCCGCCGAGGCACCGAGCGCCCAGGAGGGGGCGGAGGTCACCGAGGAGATCAACGGGCGGACCGTGTTGCCCAGGAAGATCGGTCAGACCGGGACCGACGGCGCGATCGCCTTCCGGGTTACCGCCCTCGGGCCGAGCGAGACGATACCGCTCGAGTACAGCGACCCGATCGCCGCTCCCTCGGGGGCCCGGTTGATTCTCGCGACCGTTGAGATCCGCAACGTGGGCAGCGTGAAGGTCGACCCCTTCTGCGGCAACACGGGCGCGATCTTGATCGACGATCAAGGCCGCAACTTCGAGGCCGACATGGACTCGGTGTCGATCACCGGCAACTCCATCTGCACGGGGGTCCAGCCTGGCTTCCGCTCCACGGAGAAGTTGGCCTTCGCGATACCGGACGGGGCGAAGGTCTCCGCCCTCGCCCTCTGGGACCGGGATGAGGCCGATGACTACGAGGGGATGACCTACGTGCGCTTCAGCCGCTGACGCAATGGGCGCCGGCCGGGCTCCTTGCGTCAGGGCCCGGCCGGCGGGCGATCAGCGCAGGATGGGCAGACGCTCAGGTCCGATCCCGGGGAGCACACGGGCCGCCTCGACGCCCAGCCAGCTCTCGAGCAGCGTCGCGTAGACGTGTCGGAAGTCGGTCGTGACCCGCAGGTTCTTGTTCGGATCGAGTGAGCCCAGTCCGGGGAACTCGGATCTGATGCCGCCGTTGGCGTGGTCTCCGACGAGGAGCAGGAGGCCGCCGGCGCCGTGGTCGGTGCCGAGGCCGTCGTTGACCTGGGGGCGCCGGCCGAACTCACTCCAGACGAGTGTCATCACCCGGTCCGAGATGCCGCGCGCCTGGAGGTCGGCCTGCCAGGCGGCGAGGCTCGAGCCGAGATCCCCGAGCAGTCGCCGGTGGTCGTCGGGCTGGTCGTCGTGGGTGTCGAAGCCGCCGATCGACAGGGACGCCACGCGGGTGCCGAATCCCGCGCCGAGGATGCGCGCGAGGCCGGAGAGCTTCTTGCCGAGGTCCGTGTCGGGGTATCCCGCACGCCCCTTCTGCTTGGCGAGGGGCGCAAGCTTGTCCTGGACGTGGAAGGCGTTGTTGTAGGCCTGACGGGCCGCCGCGAGGCCGGCGGAGGGCCGCCCCCCACGCGCGGCCTGGCGGTAGGCCTCGGTGAAGTTTCGCTCCCACACTCCCGGCATCCAGAAGCCGACGCTGCCGGGGTCGTGGACCGTCGCCGTCGGCGCCCGGTGTGAGGCGAGGACCGGGTCGGGCGACCAGTCGACGCTGATGCCCTGGAGCGGGTTGCGCTTGGCTCCGAGCTCCTCGAGCGTGCGGCCGAGCCAGCCGCTGGTCGTCCGCGTCGGGCCGACGATCCCGCGGCGCCAGTAGGCGGATGAGCTGAAGTGGGATCCGTCGGGCTCCGGGTAATCGACGGCGGGGAGGACGCTGACCAGGCCCTGGTTGTAGAGACCCGAGAGGCCGCCGAGGGCCGGGTGCCAGCCGAAATCGGCTGAGTCCGGCAGCGCGATCGTCGTCTCCGGGGCGATCGCGAGGCCTCCGCGCAGCGGGGCGTAGCGGGGGTCGGTCAGCGGGACCAGAGTGTTCAGGCCGTCGTTACCTCCGTCGAGGTAAAGCGAGACGAGGATGCGCCCGGCGGGAGAGGCGGCGGCATCGGCCTGCGCTGCCTCGATCAGCTCCTTGGTGCCCATCGACCCGAGCGCGGCGCAGGCGACCCAGAGACCCACCCCGCGCTCGAGGATCTGCCGGCGCGTCATGCCATGGGAGGTGTCGACGCCGGCGAGGCCCTCGAGCGCCTCAACAGGCAGGGGCACCGCACGCCCGGCGCCGCGGCGGAGGAGGCTCCTGCGGGTGATGGCGTGGTCCTCACAGCCGGTGTGGGTCTGGTCATCGAAGGTCATGGTCGGCTTCCTCTCAGCACACCTGTGCGTCCGGTCCGGCGAGCAGCAGGTGCCGGAGGACCCGCTGACGCTCGGGGTAGTAGTGGCGGACCTCCCAGTCCTCGTGGCGGCCGGCCACCGACGTCCGCGCGTACCGCTCCAGCGCGGCCGTGGTGCTCGGACCGACTCGGGGCCGGCCCGTCGCCGCCATCGCGCTCCTGATGGCCGCGGCAGGGCTCTGGTTGCGACTGATCGACCCGTCCGGTGGGCCATCTCCGAGAAGCCGCGACGCCGCGTCGAAGCGTGCCTTGATTGTGCTCGTCGAGAGGAAGGCGGGGCCCGACTCCCAGCCGGCGACATTCGGAGGATGGAAGGGCACCTGCGCCATCTGCTCGAGCATCCAGACCCAGTGCTCTCCCTCCACCCGGGTGGCCGTCTGCCGGTGCATGCCGGCGACGTAGACGAAGGGCGGCTTGACCATGTCGGGCGCTTCCAGGTCCGCGTAGAAGAGGTCGGACATCAGGATCGCCCGCAGCACCGGGCGGATCTGGGTGCCCGAGTCGCGGTAGCGGCGTACGAGCTTGTCGAGCAGGAGCCCCGGCAGCGGACGAGGGCTGAAGTAGCTCCAGAGCTTCGCGCACAGATACGGGGCGTGGTTGGGGTGGGACACGGCGATCCTGACCGTGTCGAGCGGTGCCCAGTTGCCGACCTGCCCGAGGATGTTCTTGGGTGTGTCGTCGTGGCGCCGCGGGTCGTAGCCGAAGGTCCTGGTGCGGCCGTCGTGGGTGAACCCTGTGAGCGCCCGCGCGGCCTCGCGGACATCGGACTCGGTGTAGCCGTTGTTGACCCCGAGGGTGAAGAGCTCGAAGAGCTCCCGGGCGTAGTTCTCGTTCGGGGCGCGCTTGTGAGAACCGCTGAGGTTCAGGAATCGCTGCATCGCGCCGTCGAGGGTCATCGCCTTGGCGAGGTCCTCGAAGCGGCCGAGGGCCCCGGAGCGCAGGGTCGCGTATTGGGCGAGCATCAGGCCGGTGTCGCCCACTGAGTCGTTGGAGGTGGCGAAGTGGTCGTGCCAGTTGAAGGTCATCCGCTCGAGCAAGGGCTGGTTGGTGCGCGCCGCGCGGTCGAGCCACCAGAGAACGTCGTGCCCGTAGGCGTTCACCGGGTCGATCGGGGCGCCGTCCACACGTGCGGGCCCGGGCTTTGAGCGGAGCTCCGGGGCGCGGGCCTCGAGCAGGTGCTGCACGGTCCTCTCGAGACCGCGGGTGGCGTGGTGGTCGAGCTCAGCCGGTCCGGCGCCGAACCCCGCGCGCCACATCAGGCGCTCGATCTTCTTGCGCTCCCGCGCGCGTCGCGCCGCCGCACGGGCGCGGCGTGCCTTCGGGGCGGGGCGGGAGCTCACGAGCGGTCTCGGCGGGCCGGCGCCTTCTTGACCACGATCGTCGTCTCCATGCCGTGGGCACGGTGTCCGGTCAGCGAGCACCAGACCCGGTAGCGACCCGGGCCGAGGCGCACACGCACCTCGCCGAGTCCCTCGGAGGGGATGACCCGGCTGCGCGCGACGACCTTCCCGTTGGGACGTGAGATCACGACGTCGTGGTCGTCCTCTCCGATGTTCTTGATCTGGAGGCGGATCGGTCCCTCACGGAAGTTTGACCGCGAGAGGTTGAGCGCGAACTCGGTGGCGAAGGCGAGCGCCCGCTGGGGCGCCGGCTTCACAGGGGCGGAGGGACGAGCAGCGATGACGGGGCCGCTGGCGATCGCCGCCGTCCCGAGTGCGCCGAGCGCAAGTGCGGTGATAACGAGGCGGCGTCGTGTCCGTGGCGATGAGGCCATCTCCGCACCATGCGAGGGTGCGCATCGACGTCAGGTCAATCCCCGACACCAAGGGTCCGCCACCGCTCATCCGACTACGTTCATCACGTGAGTCATCGGCTCCACTTGACCTGTCAGCGCCGATGCAGGCGGGCTCCGCCGCCGTAGCTTGAGTGGGCATGCTCGACGCCCTCTACAGCCCCGACCTCTTCCTCGAGCCGCGTCTCGGGACCACCCATCGACTCGGCCCCAGTTGGTACCTGCCGGCGAGTGCGGGGCGTCCACTGATCGCCGCGGGGACGATGGACCACGGAGAAGCGAGCTGGCGCCTCGAGGCCATGAGCGGCACCTACGACCTGCTGCCTGCCCCGCTGAAGCCGGGGATCGCGTCGATCTGCGAGATCCGAAGGAGCTCCCAGAGGCGTTCCGGTGCGCACGAACCGGCCGAGCTCGCCAAGGCGGGTGGGAACACAGCCGATGCGGACACTCGCACGGGGCGCATCCGATTCCACGAGAGCCTCGTGAACAACGACACACAGCGCCTGTTCACCTCAGCCGTCCTCGCGCACGAGGCGATGCATGTCCTGGCCGGCTCCTACAACGCCAAGCTCACCCCAGCGCAGAGGCGCGAGTGGCGGACCGCGCTCATGGCGGACATGCGCCACGGGCGGCGGTTGGGACGACGCCTCCAGCCCCTCGCCCGCGAGATCATCCCGGGTCGCTCCATCTACCTCCACCTGGGTCCCATCGCCCAGGACCCGACGGACCTCGGTCTCGCACGCCACCTCCGGCTGGGAGGGCCGTGGCTGAGCGACTATGTCGCTGTCATCCGGGCCAACTCGATCCGTCGGATCGCCGCCCATCACCGCGAGAAGGCCCGCGACGCGCGCTGGGTGGAGCATTGGGTCCAGCAGACCGCCGATGCCGAGGATCTCGCCTGCGCCGCGGGCTACTGGCAGCTCTCACGGCTCTCGGGTGAGCTGTTCGACGGGTTCTCCTTCGAGCGCCTCTACCCGTTCAGGGCCGCCGTCCTGGGGCGCTGGCTCGCGCGCTGAGCCCTCCTTGGGGCGCGAGTTGCAGATCAGCCGGGAGGCCGTCCACCGCGCCGGGACGCGGCCTCCGCCTCCAAGGCGAGGACCTCGCGCCTGATCGAGCGAAGGCGCCGACGGCCGGAGAAGCCGACGACGCAGTGAGCGCCTTCGACGAGGAGGCTCACTCCGCAGATCAGCGCGCCCACCACGAGCCACGGGTATCCGAGGACACCGTCGCCCTGGCGCACGAGGATGAGTCCGGCGCCGAGGAGGAACGCCCCGGACAGCCACTCGGTGAGGTTGGTCCCGCTGACGCCTCGCCCTCGCTGGAAGAAGCGACGGACCCGCATGATCGCAGGACGGACATGGTCGAGCGCAAGAGGCATGCCCCCACGATACGACGGTGCGGCCGATGCGCCGGGTGTACCTCCGTCAACGACAACTCCGTCGATCCCGATCCGGACGGGGCGCTCGTCAGGGTTTCGCAGGCGCGGCACCCCCTCGAGACTGACATGCGAGAGGGCCGCGTTCGTCGGGGAACCGCACCTACTCTCCTGTCGGTGAGCGATGAGAACGACCGCCCTGATGAGGCGACCCGCGCGCGCCTTGTCGGCGGCAGCGCCCTCCCCTTCGGCGTGATGATGCGCGCCGGCGACAGGATCTCTGTCTGCGTCAGGCGACCTGATGACTCGCTGGCGGTGCGTGGATTCACTGCGCCGACACCTTGGCTGTCGCGGCACCGCCTCGCGCGCCTGCCGGGGATCCGCGCCCTCTTCTCGATTCGCGCCTCCGGGACCAGCGCCAAGAGGGCCTTCGAGGTCATGGCGGATCTGATCGAGGAACCCCGCGAGACCGATCGCACCCCTCCCTCGCGTCCCATGGTCGCCCTGGCGGCGGTGGCCGGGGGCCTGATCGGCCTCTCCCTCCAGTTCCTCCTGTTCCGCCTCGGCCCCCTCGTACTCGCCAAGGAGGCCGGCCTGACCGGTGCGGCGTTCATCCTCGCTGAGGCGACACTGCGCGTGGCGTTGCTGCTCGGCACGCTGCGGCTGATCGCCCTCGCGCCCAGGTCTCGGAAGCTCCTCGCCTACCACGGCGCCGAGCACCAGGCGATCGCCGCGCACGAGGCCGGCGGCCCCCTGACCGCAGCCCACGCCGGGCGCTTCAGCCGCTTCCACCCGCGCTGTGGAACCAGCTTCCTGATCGGCTCGGCGCTGATCTCGATTCCGATCTACGGAGCGATCCTCGCCCTCACCGGGGCGTTCAGCTACACGGCGCTGATCCTGACCCGGATCATCTGCGCGCCGTTCATCACCGCGATCGCCCTCGAGGGCCAGCGACTGGTCTCCAAGGGGTCGGGCCGGACCGCCCGCATCCTGCGGATGCCGGGGATGACAGCCCAGCGCCTGACGACTGCAGAGCCCGGACCGCGTGAGCTCGAGGTCGCCTGCTGCGCCCTGGACGACGCGCTGCGGGCCGGCTCACCGTCGCGCTAGCGGCAGCTGGTCGCCATGGTCAGCATCGTCTTGTCCGAGAGGTCGCCGCGCAGGGTGTTCGTCAGCCAGACCGTCGTCGCGCCCTGGGTGAAGGCGACGACGCGCAGGTGCCCGGCATCGCGGTAGAGCCGGTACCGGCGGCCGTCGATGGTGCGCGTCTCGTGCGGCTGGTCGAGGATCGGCGGGCGGTCCCAGGCGCTCCACATCCAGAGGAAGCTGCGGCCTGAGCCGAGGCTCCCGGCAAGGGCGATCGAGGGCTTGTTGTTCAGCCGGTAGCTGCGGTGGTTGTCCTCCAGGTAGCTGGAGCCCACCGGCCGGCGCGCCGGCGCACACACCGCAAGCCCGCCGGCATCCGCCGACAGGCCTTCCAGGAGCGCGGCCGCCTGTCCCCCGTCGTCGCCCGTCCCGTCAGCGGCCACGGCGCGATCCTCGCGGGTGGAGCCCTCGACTCCGCTCCCCTCTCGGGAGGCCTGGGGAACCGGCTCGCGCGGGGCGCTCGGGTCATGCCAGGCCCGCATGACCTCCTGGACCTCCTCTGGGTCGGCGTAGAGGTAGTAGCGCCCGTCGGACTCGAGCCCGCCCGTGGTGGGGATGGTGAAGCGGTACACCCGGTCCGGGGCGACGTCGCGGACGGCGTTGACGAGGTCGATCAGCTCCGTCAGGGATGAGATGTCGCTGGTCGTGGCGTCGGCAGTGGCCTCGAGGACGTTGCGCAGCTTTCCGGGGTTGCTCGGCCCGAGAGTGGTGGAGAGGACCCTCTTGAGCTCGGAGAGGAACATCTGCTGGCGGGCCTGGCGGAAGTAGTCCGAGTCGGTGTGGCGGAAGCGCGCGAAGCTGAGAGCGTCCGCGCCCTCGAGCTTCTGGTAGCCGACCTCCAGGTCGATATCCGCGTAGTTGTTCTCCGCCGAGCCGTCGTTGCGGTTGAAGTACCGCTGGTCCACTGACAGGTAGACGCCGTCGAGTGTCTCGACGAGCTTCTGGAAGCCGGCGAAGTCGACCACGGCGAAGTGGTCGATGCGCACCTGGAAATAGTCGCGCACGGTCTCGATCGTGAGCGCCGGGCCGCCGATCGAGTAGGCGCCGTTGATCTTGAAGTCCTGGTGCTTGGGGATCGGCACCTTCAGGTCCCTGGGGATCGACAGCAGCGAGATCGTCCCCTTCGCGTCATCGAGGCGGGCGAGGATCAATGTGTCCGAGTTGCCTCCGGAGCTGGTACGGGTGTCCGACCCGATCAGCAGGACGTTGGTCGTCTGCTGAGCGCCGGCGGGAGCGGGAAGATCGACCTCGGCCGACCCGGGCGCCCCCGTGCCGAGGAAGGGCAGGGTCGCATCTACGACCGCGGCCTTGTCCCCGGATCCGAAACGGTCCACGAGCCTCTCCCCCTGCCACCAGGCCCAGCCGGCGACACCGCCTCCGATCAGCAGGAGGGCGCATGTGAGCGCGCCGAGTCCGCGGAGGATGCGAGCGCCCCGTCTCCGTCTGCGCGGTGAGGTGGTCGGCGCCGAAGCGATCACCGGCGGCTGGTCGAGCCTCACGGGCCCTCCTCCGCTTGTGCGAGAAGCGTCGCCGCGTCGCGGATCGTGACGCCGCGTGAGAGGACCGCCATCAGCGCGTCCTCGGCGTCGTCCGAGCTGAGGCCGCGGCTCTCCAGCGCCTCACGCGCCTCGACGAACAGGCAGACGGGCACCGGCAGCGCAGCCGGCAGGTTGACCACCCGGGCGCGCTCGATCTCTGAGATCAGCTGGCTGGCGCGCTTGTCGGCGATCCCCGGCATGCGGGTGAAGAAAGACCTGTCGCGCCCTGCCGCCGCCCGGAGGATGTCGATGGTGCGGCCGGACCCGACGACCGCCTGCGCGCTTGCGGGGCCGATCCCGTGGATCAGGCCGAGCGCGCGGAAGAGGTCCCGACGCACCGGGTCTGAGAACGCATAGAGCTCAGGCCCCTGATCGCTCCAGAGCATGTGCAGGCTGAGGACCACCACTCCCCCGCGCCGGCTCTCGATCGTCTCGAGGTCACGGGCGCTGATCAGGGCGCTGAGGCCGAGCGGGCCCACGCCGAAGAACACCCGATCAGCGCGGGCGGTCCAGTCGTGGATCTGGGCGTGGTCGAGGAACATCGTCAGGCACGAGCGACACTAGGCGCGCCGTTCGAGATCCCGCGCAGCCTTCGCACAGCGGGGATGGACGCGCTCGCCGAACAGCGAGGTGAGTGCCAAGGGCAGTCTGGCCGCCCGGCGGGATCGATCCACTCGGGGATCTCCGCGGGAGGCCCGTTACCGGGCCTGCGTCGGCTCCCCCGAGACGATGAGAGCCGAGCCGCGGTCCGCCCGCGTGCCAGGTGCCCCCTCCGTGTCGCCGGCGGGTCCCAGCGGCGCTGGTGAGGAGACCTCCGGGGCCGACGCCCCGGCTGCTGGCAGGGCGGGCTGGGGAGCCGGTCTGGGCGGGTTCGTGTCTCGCGGGCGGTTGGCGCCCTTGGGGTCGATCCGGAGCGCGGTGTGAGCGGCGAGTCGCCGGCTACGGATGAGAGGGTCCGAGAGCCTCTCGACGAGCTCGTACAGGGGCCAGCGACGATCAGGCCGCGGGTCTCCGATGTAGGCCGCGACGGGATCTTGCCAGCCTCCTGCCTCCAGCTCGGCCCGCGACACCAGGATGATCGGCGCCGGCCGGGTGATCCCCCGGCTCACGAGGACCTCACGCAGCCGCATCCCGATCTTGCGCACGCGCGAGGCGATCTCGAAGACCATGATCACCGGGACCGAGTACTCATCGATGTCCAGCTGGGGGAACCTCTTGCCGGCCGCTCCCGAGAGCGCCAGGGCGTGGTAGCCGAGAAGCTGATCGACGACGTCCGGGATCAGACGCGAGCCACGGTCGAACTCGAGGTAGAAGGGGCAGGCCCACGAGCTCGGCCAGCCCGGACGTGGATCCACGAGCGAGCCACTGACACTGGCGAACCCGTCGGGGAGGACGAGCCGGCGCTCCCCGCGCAGCCGGTCCTGGAACGAGAGGCCCATGTGGCGGGGGCCGTACCAGTTGACCGGGGGGACATCCAGACGCACACGGGCCCCGCGACTTGAGACCTCGCCGCCGCGCGCGAGCTCGCCCATGCGTGCGATCAGCATGTTCGCCATCAGGTCGTGGGTCAGGAGCTTGGTCCCGATCTGGTCGGGCCGGACGGTGAAGTGCTCGGGCCACACACGGGCCTGGTAGCGCGCCTCGACCCAGGGCGTCGAATCGCGGCCGAGGAACCACAGGGGTTCACCGTCGGGGCGCCCGAAGAGCGGCTTGGGCGGATACCAGCGGTAGAGGAAGTCATGGCGGGCGAGGCCGAGCAGGTCCGTGACCACCTCGGAGTTCTTCGACAGCCGCTGGCGCCGCGGCGGGTAGTAGAGGGGGGCGATCATCTCCGCCGTGACGAAGCGCATCCGCCATACGAGGTCGATGATGGACCGCAGGTGGGGCCGGGCACGCTCGATCGAGGCGATCAGCAGCTCCCGGTTGATCCGCCGCCCCGGCCGCGGCTGGAGGACCTGATGGTCGCGGAAGTGCTCGAGCACCGCGCGGGCGCTCATGGCCGATCCCGATGCGCCAAGGCGATCGGAGATCTGGTCGGCGCCGTCGTGCTGGTAGGCCCAGAGGCGCCAGAGCTCGACCGAGGCCTCGTCGTCGACGCTCCTGGAGTAGGCACGGCACAGCTGACACGTCGAAGAGCCCATTGGATCGCGACAGTAGGCGGCCCTGAGACGCCCTGAGCCCAACCTCCGGCCGTCACGGTTATAGAGAAGGGCCCTCTCGGGACCATCAGCCCCGTCCACGTCTCGCCCAGCATCACGGGCCCATCCGCTGCTGACGCAAAATCCCCTGCAAATAACAACCTATGAGTCGCCATACGCCGCCCACCGGCCGCCGCGCACCTCCCCCGCCACGCCTTCCACACAACCCTCCTCGTGACAAAAGCCTCCTTCCCCGGAGGTCGTACGGCCCCCGTGTAAGCCTCTCGATGAGCCACCAACCCCTGATGGCCTGAGTCGGCTACGGCTCCAAAGGTATGAATCTCGTAGGAAAACGCTGCGCCGGTGACACTGGGAGCCGCCCTGGCACGAATCATGGAGGACGAGCCCTGCTGGCACCCCGCGTGCCGGCAGAGCGAAACCCTCCCGAAGACAGGTGACCGCTGTGCTCTCAGCTGCCTCCGCTGGTTCGCAACGGCTGCTCGGGCGTGGCCCGGCCCGGATTCCCGGGCGCGACGCGGCTCGGATGCCAGGATCCGACACGACTCGGATGCTCAGCGCACTCGAGACACTGTTCGTCCCGCGCTCGCTCCTGCTCGCAGCCCAGGAGGCCGCGGCTCAAAAGCCCCCTCGGCATGACCGCCTCCAGGACGCGATCAACTCCAGTGCCAGTCTCACCATCCATCTCTTCCGTGTCGGCATGTCGGCGCCCACAGCTCCCACCTCAGTAGGGACCGACGTGATGGGGCTCTCATCGCGCCTTGGCTACCCCTGGCTGCTGGAGACCCTCCAGGGCCTGCGTCAGCACTCGACGGACGGGTGCTTCCGATCGGTCGCTCGTGTCCGCCATGACGTCTCGGTTGCCGCGATCGCGGCCGCTCTGGCCGGCGACCTCTGCCCGCGCCGGGTCGAGAGCGCGCGCCTGGCCGGACTGCTCCACGACATCGGCGAGCACCTGCTGATCCGTCTGATCGGTCTCGAGGGCGATCGCGAATCATCCGACGACTCGCCGGAGGCGGATCGGAGACTCCGCGCCGACCATGCAAGCGTCGGTGCCTGGGCTTGCCGGCAGGTCGGCTTCTCCCCCGACATCGTCCGGGCGGTCGAGTCCCACCATCGCCTCGACCCGCCGATCGGTTCACTGGAGCGTTGCGTCTGGCTGGCCGAGGCCATCACCCATGCGGATGACTCGGAGGAGGGCTACCGACGGGCGATCGCCGCAGCGGAAGCGGTTGGGGTGAGCCGCGAGCGGGTGGAGATCCTGGCCGCGATCTCGAGCGGCTCCTGTTCGGTCGCCTCGGCATTGTCGATGAACCGCGTCGACAATCCCCTCGCCCCGCGTCAGCGACAGATCATGCGTCTGCTCGCCGCCGGCGTCGCGCCGCCGGAGATCGCAGTCCGGCTGCGAATCGCCCGTTCGACCGTCCACAACACCCTGTCGCAGATCTACCGGAAGCTCGGCGTCAGGGACTCGGTGCAGGCCGTCCTTCTCTGCGAGCGGCAGGGCTGGCTCTAGTTGCGGCGTGTCAACCGCGGCGCCCGATCGACGCCTCCGGGTGTGGCGCATGTCGACGCGGTCGGCGCCGCGCCTCCCCGCTCGCTAGACGCCCCTCAGACCAGCCTGGTGCGGGGCGCGAGCGCGACGCTGGTCCCGGGGTCGCCGCCAAGCTCCCGGTAGATCGACGAGACTCCCGCGACCCAGTTGGCGTTCAGGCCAGCGGGGTCGTTGCCGGCGCCGATCGGCGCCCACTTGGCAGCGATCTCCACGATGCTCTCACGGCCCTCGGCCAGGTAGTAGGCGGACAGCCCCTTTGCCACCGTCTCGATGTTCTCCTCCCAGCTTGCAAAGGGCAGGTGAGGTCCCCAGCCGAAGGCGTTGTTCACGGCCGCGCCGGGGCCAGCGGTGCCGAGGAGGCTCTCGTGTCGCGCGACGGCGACGAGGAACGCCGGGGAGATGCCGTGGGCCCGGCCTGAGCGGACGAACGCCTCACCCAGCCCGACCAGGGGCGAGTCCGGGGTGCGGGCGAGCATCCACTCGTCCAGGCGCCCCGCCTCGTCGGGCGATGCGACCGCGGAGCGGTAGCCAGAGTCGAGTGGGCCGGCCGAGGCGACCGCGTGGGAGGTGGTCATCCCGAGGCGCTCAGGGTCCGGACCGTCGCTGTGCTCCACGCCAGCGATCATCGCCAGCATGGTGATCAGGATCAGGAGGACAACCCAGGCAGGGACGATGGGATCGTGAGTGCGGCGGTATCGGCTCATGCCGACAACATCCGTTGGGCGAACCTCGCTGCATGTGAGCCCGCAACAGCGATTACATGAGCGAGAAGGCGACTCTCACGGAGGGGTAGGTGCAGCGCACACTCATGCCGGGGTCAATCCGCCGGACCAGTCCTTGGAGGGTCGTTCGAGGCGAGAACTCGACGCCGTTGTCGAATCCGGCCCCGCGGGCGGCACGGATCGCATCCTGGAAGAGCACCGGCGCCACCAGCTGCGTGACGAGCAGCTCGGCAAGCCTCGTCGGATCCGACTCGACTCGCCCTGAGGTCGCCGAGACGAAGGTCCGCTGCGGCGCGGTGAACGAGACCCGGGCGACCGCAGCGCGGAAGTCATCGAGGCAGTCCTCCATCAAGGGGCAGTGGAAGGCGCCCTCGACCGCGAGGCGACGCGCGCGCCATCCCCGGCCGATCGCGGCCGCCTCGACTCCGGCCAGGGGCTCCGTGAGCCCGGAGACCACTACCTGCCCCGGGCAGTTGACGTTCGCCGGCCACACCCCTCCGACGCCGGCGCAAAGCTCGGCGATCTGATCGAGGTCCGCTCCGAGGATCGCACTCATGCCCCCGGGGCGGCGGGCGGCGAGTGCCGAGGTCAGCTCCGCGCGGATCCGCACCAGGCCGATGGCGTCAGCGAACGAGAGGACTCCGCAGCTGACAAGCGCCGCGTACTCCCCAAGCGAGTGCCCGAGGGCGCCGCCGCTCGATGCCGTGTGCTCGATGCGCCAGGCGGCGACGCTGCAGGCAAGCACGAGCGGCTGGCAGATGGCGGTCTGAGCCAGCTCGTCCGCTCCGGCGTCCGTCCCGATGAGGGCGAGGTCCGCGCCGATGATGTCGGAGGCCTCTCCCATGGTCCGGCGCCCGGCCTCGTGTTCCATCAGCGGGCCGGCCATCCCGGGCTGCTGAGATCCCTGACCGGGGAACAGGTCGATAGAGGATGAGGGCGCGATCACCGCTCAAGGTCTACAGACCACCGCGCTGTGACCGACCCCGTTCTCGCTGAGAATCCGGCCCGTGTCCATCCGGTGCCGCTTAGATCATCCCCATGGGATTGCGGCGTCGCGCTCACACCCGGTTGCCCGTGCGACCGTGGGCGAGCGCCAACGAGGTTCTCGACGCCCTGGCTTACCAGGCAGGCGAGGTCGCCGATCGCCTCATCGCCGCAGAGCTCGAGCGCCAGCGCCGACTCGGAGCTGCAGAGGGCTGGCTCCTGTTCGGGCCGGGGCGCGGGCGCCTGGCCGATGCCACTGGCCCTGCGTCTGACCTGCGCCAGCTCCTGGCCATCTCCGTCGCTGGCCAGGGAGGCCGCTCCCACGCCGCCAGCTGCCTACTGGTGCGCCGCGCGCGGGCGCACCAGGCAGAGCACCTGCGCCTGCTGGAGGCCGCCCGCTCAGAGCCGGGCGGTCCTGCATGGACGGCGATCGCCGCGACTTATCGCCTGGATCACGCCGCCGTGAGGATCGATCATCTGGCCATCGAGGCCAGGAGGCTCGAGCAGGACCTGGCCTGCCCGCCGGTCGCCGACGCGGCCACGGTGGAGATCCGCGCGCAGGTCGGCCAGGAGGCACAGACCCTCCGCGACCTCGTGGAGGCCCACCTGGCGCGCGAGCGACGCCGTGGCCGGCACACCGACGCCGCGGCGGTGAGCGCCGAGGCGCGCCGCCGCGGGATCGTCCTGGCCGACCCCTCAGGCCGTCCCGAGCAACCAGACCTCGGCGTCGGCAGCCTCCTCCGGGGTGACCGGCGGCCGGTCGACCTGACCCAGTAGGGCCTCGAGGCGCACGGCCATCTCCGGGTCCAGGCGCCGGATCTGCGTCAGGACGGTCTGGGAGATCTCCCCGCCGAGGCAGGCCAGGCAGAACGCCTGGGAGACGGCCTCCTTGCCATCCTCGTCGTCGGCGCCGAGGCGGCCGAGCAGGTCCCTGATGTCCTCCCGCACTCCATCGAGGTCGAGAGCATCCTCCTGGGCGCACCACCAGCGCGCGGCTGCGGTGAGGAGCCGGCGCCGCAGACGGCCGACAGGAGCTCGGGCCTCGAGCGGGTCCGGCCATCCGGCGGCGAGCAGCCGCAGGCTCCAGAGCATCTCGAGGACCCGCTCCTCACTGGCCCCCTCGGGGACACCGAGGTGGACGACGTCCTCCTCTCCCCAGGTGTCGAACAGGTCCTGGTGCCCGGGCTCGGGGTTGTCAGTGGCCGGCACCAGCCGGACCTCGAGGGGAAGGAACCCCGCAAGCGCATCGCGGAGAAGAACGGAATGTGCGACCCGGTCGCGTACATCTCTGGGGGCCTGGGTCAGTGGCGCGGCCATGGGCGGAAACCTCCGCAGGATCGTGTGGCGAGCGCGATCTCACCGGAGTCCGGTGAGGCGACGATCAATGAAGTCGATCGTGGACTGATCACATCACGCAACGAGAAAAGTGCATGTGAAACAGGGTGTTTCACGGCTCGACTGTGAGCTTCTGGGAGGTTACCGCTACCTCCGGCCGGTCATGACCTCTCCGCGAGTCGAGCGGCGATCGCCGAAAGACGACCTACCGTCTCCATGTGAGTGACCTCTTCATGCCGGGTGGCGACTCCGCTCTCTCAGCGCGACTCGCCCAAGCTCTCGGAGCCCAGTGGGAAGCTCGCTGCAACGGCGTCCTGATCGCTTGCATCGGAACCGATCGCAGCACGGGGGACAGTCTCGGTCCGATCACCGGGGACCTCCTCGACCGCTCGGCGCCCGCGGGTGTCACGGTAGTCGGGTCGATCGAGGATCCCCTTCACGCCCTGAACCTCGAGGGTCGCCTGACAGCGTCGCTTGCCACGTTCAAGGCCCGGCCTCTTGTCATCGCGGTCGACGCCGCGCTCGGAGACCTCCGCCACACCGGAGGCCTTTTCCTCACCGAGGGGCCGCTGGTTCCCGGCTCCACGGTCGGCAAGGGGCTACCGGGCATCGGGGACATCTCGTTGTCGGGCGTCGTCGGCCCCCTGGATGAGGAGCCGATGCTGACCCTCTCCTCGATCAGGTTGCACCTGGTGGTCCAGATGGCCCGCCGGATCGACAGTGCCCTCCGAGGCGCGCTGGCGCTCTCAGAGAGCGATGGTCAGGCCGCGATGTCCTCGAAGCCGAGCCGGCGGGTCTCGTCGCTCAGCGGGGCGTGCTCGGAGACGAACTCCAGGATCAGTGGCAGCCGGGCCTGGTCGGCGAGGTAGTGGCTGATCCCGTGCCGGCCGAGCAGGCAGGGGTCGGCAAGTAGGCCCTCGTCCCAGCGGAAGGCCCCTTGGCAGTCCCTCTCGATCTGGATCAGGACGGCGTTCTCCTGGGCGAACACATCACCCTCGCGGTCAACGCGGCCGCGGTACTCGGGATGGATCTCCATCCGGATGACGATCGGGCGTTGCCGGCCGGGGAGGACATCGAGGTAGGCGCCGATCGGGACGATTCGCGCCTGCCAGGTGCAGAGGCGCTCGCTGAGCGCCGTGGCGATCGCCTGCGCAATGTCGGAGTTCGTGCTCACCGCCCGCACCATAGGTGCATCACCCTCGGGCGGATGGCTTTCACGTTGACCTCACCCGGCATCGGCCGGAGCGTCGCGCCGGACGAGAGCGACCTCGACCGTGCCGAGCTCTCCACCGGACGAGATGTCGAGCTCCACCCGGTCTCCGGGCTGGTAGGCAGAAAGCAGGGAGAGCAGCTCGGCGATGCCGCGCACCGGCAGATCGTCGATCCCGCGGATGACGTCATTCACCCCGGCCTTGCCCGCCAGGGGACTGCCGGCATCAAAGCCGGTGATCACCACGCCGCCGGCGCCGCCGGGCGCCTCGGCAACCTGGATCCCGAGCCCGGGTCGCTCCACCTGACCACCATCGAGCCAGATCCGGAGGTTGCGCTCGACCAGGTCCGAGGGAACCGCAAAGGCGACCCCGACGTTGGCCGAGTTGCCGGCGTCGGCGATCTGGGTTGCGACCCCAACCACCCGGCCCTCGGCGTCGAGCAGCGGCCCGCCCGAGTTGCCGGGGTTCACCGCCGCGTCGGTCTGGATCGTGTTGGAGATCAGCAGACCGTCCGGGGCGACGATCTGCCGGTTCAGCGCCGAGACGATGCCGGTCGAGGCGCTCAGCTCGAGACCGAACGGGGCCCCGATCACCAGGATGGGCTGCCCCGGCGAGAGATCCGTCGCTGAGCCGAGCGAGAGCGCAGGCGGGAGGGTGCCCTGATTCACCTTGAGCAGAGCGAGATCGGCGGAGACGTCGACGCCGACGACAGTCGCCACCCGCGGCTCGCGATCCGAGGGGAAGGAGACCATCACCGAGCGCGCGTCCGAGACGACGTGCTCGTTGGTCAGGATGCGATCGCCCTCGACCACGAACCCGGAGCCGCTCCCCGCCTGCCCGTCGGCCCCCACGGACTCGATGAAGGCGATCGACCCGGCGGCCTCCTGATAGAGCGTCTGAGGATCGAAGGCTGGCCGCGGGACGGTCTCACCGCGCAGGTCTGACGGCCCGATAACCACCATGCAGAGGGTCGCCACGCAGACGGTGAGCGCCGCGAAGACGCCGGTGATCACCAGTGCGACGGGGAAGCTCGGATGGCGGGGGCGCATCCGCCGATTGATGTCAGCCGGCTCGCCACATCACCGCGCTTTCGCTTTGGCCGAGTTCCGAGCATCCACGGGCTCGCCAGGCCTAGCCTGGCCTGTGAGATGGACGCTGAGCACTTCGACTTCGCCCAAGCCTTCGGCGAGAAACCCGCGGTGGCGCCGACAGGGGTCCCTCCGGCGATCTGGCGACTCCTGATGTACGAGGATCGCGGGCACCGGGCGAAGGAGGCGGTCGGGCTCTGGGAGCAGGACGACGAGCTCTGGTTCGTCTGCGCACTCCCGCTTCCCGCCCTGCGCGGCCTGAGCGGACCGCTGCTGATCTCACCGGTGGCGAACGCCCCTCAGATCACCCTCAGCCTCACCGGCCCGAGCGAATCGGCCGGGCTCCACGTGGTCTACGACCTCCGCCAGGCCTCGGCCTACGGGGTCTGGGAGCGCCTCCTGGAGCAGGATGTGCTCCACGGCGCCTGGGTGGACACGCTCGAGGGGCGCGTGATCGCTCGCCGGCTACTCGGCCTGCGAACGGTCAAGCCCCTGATCACGGACGCCTTGCAGCACGCGCTGATCTCGGCGCCGCTCAGCCCCTGATCAGATCGTCGGGGCGGAGAGCGGTGAAGCCGGCCCGAGAAGGGTCTTCAGGCGCTCGGTGAAGTCCGGCGTCCAGGTCTCGGTGTGCTCGATGCCGAGGCGGTCGATCACCTCGGCGTTGTAGGGCCAGCGGAGAGTGAGGACCCTGATCCCGCCGGCGTGGGCCTGCTCGATCGTCTCCGGCTTGTCGTCCACCAGGACGTCGATGCCCTCCTTGACGCACTCGGCGATCTTGTCGTAGAAGCCGCAGCGGACCTCGTGGACCGGAGCCCTGAACTCGGCGAGGAACTCACAGACGTGGTCGATCACGTCATCGGGACGCGCGGTCATCACCACGATGTGGTAGCCCGCCGCCTCGAGTTCAGCCAGGGCGAGCTCGACGCCCGCCAGCAGGCCGTGCGGGCGCATTCCCTCGATGACGAAGCAGCGCCGGAACCATCGCATGACCTGCTCCGGCGTTCCGAGAGAATCGATCCCACCCCACTCGGCCGAGATGATCGCAAGGAGCTCGTCCTCATCACGACCGAGTTCCGCGGCCGCCTCCCGGGCTGTCGCCCTGCTGAGGTCCCACAGAGTCGAGTCGAAGTCGAGGGCGATCGCCCGCTGTCCAGGCACGCGCGCCTTCAGGACCGTCGTTCTCATACCGTGAGACTGACAGGGGACCGGTGCGAGTACGCCGAGTTCTCACCTTCATCCGCGAGCGGCGCGGAGTCTTGACCGTCCGATCCATCCGGGGCGCTTACATTGGATCCATGGATCTCAGCGTCTGCTTTCTCGGTACCGGTGCCACCTCTCCGACCCGCACGCGCGGGCTGACCTCCTGCCTGGTCATGCGCGGCTCGGACCGCGTGCTGGTGGACTGCGGAGAAGGAACCCAGCGGGCGCTGCTGCTGGCCGAGGTCAGCCAGGCGATGATCCCATTGGTCCTCCTCACCCACGGCCACTCGGATCACTACATGGGCCTGCCGGGGCTGCTGAAGGGTTGGAGCGCCCAGGGCCGCCGGGATCCGCTCGAGATCTACGGCCCTCCCGGTACCTGGCAGCTGGTGCGGGCGATGACCGGCTTCATCGGTCCCCTGCGCTACGACCTGGAGATCCGCGAGATCACCCGCGGGGAGGCGATCCTGCGCGACGGCTACCGGATCGATCCGGTAGCCACCCACCACCGGATCTCAAGCCTCGGCTGGGCCTTCGTCGAGGATGGGCGCCCTGGGCGCTTCGACGCCGAGCGGGCGCGTGCCCTCGGTGTGGCCGAGGGCCCCGAACTCGGTCGGCTGGCGCGCGGGGAGACGCTCACGCTCGCCGGTGGAGCCGAGATCGACGGAGCCGATCTGATCGGTCCCCCGCGGCCCGGGCGCCGCGTCGTCGTCTCCGGCGACACCACGCCCTGCGAGACCCTCGAGCGGGCCGCCACGGGGGCGGACCTGCTGGTGATGGAGGCCACCTTCCTCGAGGCGGATGCGGCGCTGGCCGACAAGGCTGCGCACAGCACGGCCCTCCAGGCCGGCGCCCTCGCCCGGCGGGCCGGCGTGCGCTCACTCGCGCTCACTCACATCTCCTCGCGCTACGAGACGATCGAGGTCCTCTCAGAGGCACGCCGCGAGTTCCCCGAGGCGATCATCCCGGATGACTATGACCGCATCAGCGTCACCCACCGCGACTGAAGGCGGAGAAAGCCGGCGTTGGGGCGTCCTGCTCCTGGATGATCGCCACCTATGAGACTCGACATCGACTACGGCGGGACCCGACCGGTCGCCTGGGGAGCATTGTCACAGCGTGATCTGAAGCAGTTCATCTCGGACTTCGAGACGCCAGGAGCCCCGGCGGGTTACACGACGGTGCTGAGCTGGATGTGCATCGAGGGCAACCCGATCCTGCGCAGCTTCGGCGAGACCCTGTGCGTTCGGCGGGCCGTGGCGTCCCCGCCGAAGGCACAGGTCCGGGCGTCGTTGACCCCGATCGGCAACGGCGGCGTCAACCTCATCTGTGAGGTTACGATCGAAGCCCTCCGGGTGCTGGAGAAGGGGGCGGAGTCCATGGCCTCGGATTCGGACGGCGGTCCCGTGGAGTTCCGCATGCCCCCGGCGCTCCTGGGCGGCATGGGGGCGGGTGGCTGGAGCGTCGGCATCAAGGTCGAGCGCGATGACTTCCACGCGCTCTGCGGAACCCACGGCCCGGTCTGGACCGCGGCTCACACCGCGGCTCTCGGCGAGCGCGAATAGATGCGTCGTCGCCTCATCATCATCGGCCTCAGCTTCCTCGGCGCGCTCCTGCTGATGATCGGCCTCGCGCGCATCGGAGGCGGGGAGAGCGGTCCGGCGATCGGCCCCGCGCTCACCGTACTCGACGGGGTGCCCCAGGCGGGAACGGTGCTCGGCGGCGATTCGACGCTCCAGATCACCGAGTACATCGATCTGCTCTGCGACCCGTGCGCGCTCCAGAGCGAGACCGTGATCCCCGACCTGATCCGCGAGCGGGTCGCCCGGGGTGACGTGGCCGTGGAGCGGCTCGTGCTCGCGCGAAGCGGTCAGGAGTCCCGTGCGCTCGCCCTCGCCTCCTACGCCGCCGGAGAGCAGGGTCGGCTCTGGCACTTCACCGAGGCTTGGCTGGCGGCCCGGCGCGCCGGCACCGCCGAGGTCAGCGTGCCCGGGATCTATGCCATCGCCGAGCTGTCAGGGCTCGACCTCGAACGCTTCGCTGCCGACCTCGCCCGGGGCCAGGAGCGGCTGAACGACCTCGCGTCGGCGGATCAGAGGGCTGCGGCTGACAAGATCACCCTCACACCGGCTTTCGTCGTTCGCGGCCAGGGTGGCGAGGTCGTGCTGAACGGCATCCAGGACACCGCAGCGATCGACAGGGCGATCGCCGAGGTGGCCGGGCCCTAGCCGTCACTATCAAGATGCCGGCAGCTGCGAGGGGGCCGCTGCCATCATCGCCCGCATGTCCCGCACCCTGCTCAACGCATCCTTCCTGATCGGCCTCGGCGGCCTCATCCTCGGCGCGATCGTCGGCCTCCCGGGCGTCATCCTTCTCGCGTTCGTCGCGGTGGCGGTCGTCTCCCTGGCCCTCACCTTCGTCCAGCTGCGGCGCGACGGCCGGCTCGGCAACGAGATCGAGCGTCTCGGCGACGGGGACTGACATGACGGGCACCTGGACAGCGGGGACTCCTCACCTCGCGGCGGTCAGCTGAGCATGCCCGCGGGCCGGTTCGCGGAGAAGACCAGCGTGACGAGCGACCGCTCGAGGTCTGAGATCGAGAGGACTCTTCGCCGCTACGGGGCGAGCGGGTTCGCCTACTCGTGGGAGGAAGCCGGCGCGCGGATCATGTTCCGGATCGGCGATCGGACCATCCGCTTCACGATGGACCTGCCCCAGATCGAGGAGTTCGGGCACACCCCGACAGGGAAGGTCCGCGCGCCAGCGGTCGCCCGCGTCGCGCTCGAGCAGGCCGAGCGTCAGCGGTGGCGGGCGCTGGCACTGGTGATCAAGGCCAAGCTCGAGGCGGTCACCAGCGGCATCACCACGATCGAGGATGAGTTCCTGGCCTGGACGGTCCTCTCCGACGGCTCGACCGTCTCGGAGCGCATCCAGGGACAGCTCGAGAGCGGGGGCGCACTCCAGCTGGGTTCGGGGCTCTAGGCCTAGAGCAGGGTGTCGAGCCAGGTGGCGGTCAGGGCCGGCTCCCAGCCGATCCTCTGCATCGTCGCCAGGACCGCAGCGCGCATGTCGAGCCCATCGAGGAAGCCAGCGATCTGCGGGGCCAGACGCGAGAGCAGGTCGGCGTCCGCGCAGGCGTTCTCGAGTGCGACCAAAGCGAAGCGGCCGGCAGCGGGCGCATCGCCACGCTGACCGTGGAGGAGCGCCATCCCGAACAGGGCCTCCGGGCTACCCGGCACGCAGACCAGAGCCGCCCGGTAGGCCGCTTCGGCGCCGTCGAGCTGATCGAGGTCCATGAGGGCATCCGCCCAGAGACAGTAGGCAGGGGCGCGTTCCTGCGGATCACCGCAGAGGGCGACCGAGCTGGCCAGCCGGATCGCTGCCTTGGGGCGTCCGCCGCGTAGCTCGTCCTCCGCGAGGACGAGGGGGTGTTGTTCGGAGTCCCAGAAGCTCCCGAGCTCGCGCGCGAGGCCGTGGAGGGGTGCCCCCTCGGGGACCGCTCCCTGATGTTCGGGGTCGTTGAGCCACGCGGAGAAGTCGTCGGGGTCGTCGTACATGGGGGCGACGCTAGGCGTCGGGGCGCTCCCGCTCGCCCGCTTCTCGCTCCCGCCGTTCCCCAAGACGAAAAGGCGGTGTCGCTGAACGCCGGCTCCTAGCCTCGATCGGATGAGACACCCCCTGCCCATCGCCCTCGCGGTCCTTGCCGCTGCAGCCTCGCCGGCGATGGCGGCGCCTCCGGTGATCTCCACCAGCACACCCGCCGCGGACATCATCACCGCGTCCGGTGCGGTCCCGGTCTCGGTGACAGCATCCGGCGCGCTCTGCGCCCGGCTCGAGGTCCGCGACGGCGCAGGGACGTCGGTCTCGACCGCGGACCTCGTCGCGGCCGGCGCCGATCGCTTCGACGGCGCGGTCAGCCTTCCGGCCGACGGGCGCTACTCGCTGACCTTCCGGGCCACCACGAACGCCGGCTGCGACTACACGGTGCCCTCGGATGGCGCCTCCCGGCGGGTGGACATCACCGTCGACTCCACGGCCCCCTCCCCCTTCTCGATCTCGAACCCGCTGATCAGCTCCCCCAGCGGCTCCGGCCAGGCGGTGATCGGACGCGGTGCCTCGGTCGAGCTCGCGTGGGACCGCCCCGCCGACACGGGGACCGGCGTCGCGCACTACGAGGTAGTCGTCTCCGGCACCGAGCGTGTCCGGACCGCCGCCACCCGCGCCTTCCTGCCGCTCGCCGGGGTCGCGAACCTCTCACCCCTCCAGATCATCGCGGTGGACAACGCCGGCAACAGGCGCGCCATCTCCCCGAACCTCTCGCTGGTCATCGACAACGCGGGTCCGGGGATCACGTGGCTCGAGCCGTCCGCCCGCTGGCTTCGCGGCAACGTGAACCTGCGGGTCCGGGCGCGTGAGGATGGCCTCGGCTCCGGCCTGGCCCGGGTCGGATACACGACCCGGACCGTCCTACCGGGAGGCGCCGTCCCCTCGGCCAACATCGGCGAGGTGTCCGACATCGACCCCGACGTCGATGTCGACTCCGCACGCGTCCCATGGAACACCAAGACCTTCGCCACCCGGGACGGTCGCTACGAGCTGACGGCCTTCGCCCTCGACCGGGCGGGGAACCTCTCGCTCGCCAAGCGGGTCGTGTTCATCGACAACACCGCCCCGCGCTTCACCACCCGAAAGCGCGCCTTCACCCTGCGCGCCAAGGGCACGGCGACGCTCGCCATCCGGGTGCAGGACAAGCTCGCGCCGAACCTGCGTGTCTCCTGGGTCGTGCGCAAGGCCGGCTCGCGCAAGAACTTCCTGGTCTCCCGCGAGAAGCTCGTCCGGGACTCCGGGACCCAGCGCCTGCGGGTGCCGGTCGGGCGTCTCGCCCCGGGTGCCTACCGGCTGACGCTCCAGGTCAAGGACCTCGCCGGGAACTTCACCACGCGCGCCTACGTGCTCCGCCTGCGCTAGCGAGCGAGATCCCGGCGCCTGGTCGATCGGCGCACGCACCCTCGGTGCATGCTGATCACCTTCGAAGGCTCAGACGGCGCCGGTAAGAGCACCCAGGTCGCCCTCCTCGCCGAGCATCTCGAGGACCGCGGCGTCTCCTGCCTCAAGCTGCGCGAGCCGGGTGGGACCCGGGTCGGCGAGCAGATCCGCGCGCTGCTGATCGACCCGGACCTGACGCTGGACCCCCTCACGGAGCTGATGCTCTTCTCCGCGGCGCGGGCGGAGCTCGTCTCGAATGTCATCACCCCGGCCCTCGCTCTCGGCCAGGTCGTCATCCTCGACCGCTTCATCCACTCGACCATCGCCTACCAGGGCTACGGCCGGGCTCTCGGCCATGACGTCGCCGCCGAGGCCTGCCGGCTTGCGACCAGTGGCCTCGAGCCGGACCTGACGGTCCTCCTCGACATCAGCGAGCAGGAGCGCACCGCCCGCATCGGCATCTCCGGACGGGACCGGATCGAGAGTTCCGGGATCGAGTTCTATGCGCGCGTCCGCGAGGCCTACCTTCGCCTCGCCTCCACCGATCCGGACCGCTTCCTCGTCCTCGACGCCACGAGCTCCCCGCGCGCCATCGCCGCCGCCGTCAGCGCGCGCGTCGACGAGCTGCGCGACGCCACGACCCGGTGAGTGGCCACTCGGCGCTGATCGACCACGATCGAGCCATCGGAACGCGGGTCCTCGGCTGCGATGAGGCCGGCCGCGGCTGCCTCGCCGGCCCCCTCAGCGTCGCGGCCGTGCTCATCGACCACCGACACCTCGGCACGGCCGACCTCAGGATCATCGCCGAGGTGGACGACTCCAAGCGCCTCAGCGCGAAGAGGCGCGGCGCCCTCTACCCCGAGATCCTCCGGATCGCCGATCGCGTCGTCGTCCTCCACGCCTGCGCGGCGACCATCGACGCCCGCGGCCTTCACCGCACCAACGTGTCGCTGATGATCCGCGCACTCGCCCTCGGAGGTGAGGACGTCGATGCCCGCCTGGTCGACGGCTTCGCACTCGGGCCCTCCGCGCCGGAGCACCGGCGGCTGGTCCGCGGAGACTCCCTGTCTGCATCAATCGCCTGCGCGTCCGTGATCGCCAAGGTCAGCCGCGACCGCGTGATGGAGGCCCTCTCGCGCCGCCACCCGGGCTACGGGTTCGAGATCCACGCCGGCTATCCGACCCGAGCCCACACGCAGGCCCTCGCGGATCTCGGCCCGAGCACTGCCCATCGCCTCAGCTTCAAGGGGGTGGCACAGAGCGCCAAAGGCGTCAGTTCTGATGCACTTCCGAGATCCGGCGCATTGTCAGTGTAACAACCGCTGGCGTGGCCCTCCCCTCTCCCCTCAGGCCCCAGCACTCATAGTCCGCGGACCCCGCCATCGGGGTCCGCGGCATGTTACGGACCGATGAGCGCCCGAACCACCGATGTCAGTGGGAGTGGCGAGAAGCGGGAAGCAGCGGAGGTCCGCTGTTAGCGTCGCGCCCATGATCTTCTGGCAGCGCGCATACAAGTACATCAGTGCGCGCCGTAAGGGATCGCGCGGGTATCTGTTCCTCTGCGCCCTGTTCGGCACGGCTCTCGGTGGACTGATCGCTGTCAGTGCCGTCCTGATGCCGATCGTCTACGTCACCTCGGCAATCATCCGCGCGCCGGTGATGAGTCAGATCATCTCGTTCACCTGTGATGTGCCCCTGGCCGGTGCCCTGGTCGGCGATTCGACGTGCGATCTCGTCGATGCCGGTCAGCGGCTGGTGGACAAGTCCGAGGAGATCGGTCTGAACGCGACCATCCGCGCCTACTTCGACTGCGCCAACAACCCGCCCTCATACCGTGAAGCCGGGCTCTGCGACCCGAACGCCCTCGCCCAGCGCGAGGGCGGCGCGATCCCGCCCGACCGCGGCTGGCTGATCCCGATCTTCGTGGCCGCCGGCCAGGAGCACGACGTCCCTTGGCAGGTGGTCGCCGCGATCGCGGGCGCCCGCTCGAACTTCGGTGATGAGAACTGCTCGACCGGCGGCCGCAGCGGCGGCTTCATGAGCGTCACCCGCAAGGAGTGGGACCGCTTCGGCTACGACGCCGGCTCCACCGACGTCTCGTTCTCCGGGGCCGGCGAGGGGTGCTGGGAGCTGAAGACGATCGAGGAGGTCAAGGAGGACGACGACAACGCCCGGATCTCGAGCTACGAGCCGGACGGCATCGTCGACGCACGGGACCCGGTCGACGCCATCTTCAGCTACGCCGCCCTTCTGTCGGCCAACGGCGCCCGGGGTGCGAAGGAGTGGCGCTACAACGGCGACGCCGCGAACGGCTGCCCCGTGGACGAGTCGCTCGACGGCGAGATCTTCCCGGCGCCGATCGGCACCAGCACCACCGTCGGCGGCGGCTTCAACGGCACGGGCCCGGCGACCTACCCGGGCGATGAGGCGCCGATCGAGCAGCGCGCGGCGTGGATGGCCGCCAAGGCCGCCGCGGCCGGCTTCCCGCCTGAGCTCCCGGTGATGGCGGCCTTGGTCGAGACCGGTGGGCTGATCAAGAACATCGGCTACGGCCACGCCGACTCGGTCGGATTCTTCCAGATGCGGACGAGCATCTGGGACAGCGGTGCCTACGCCGGCTACCCCCAGAACCCCGAGCTCCAGATCCAGTGGTTCGTCGATCAGGCCAAGGCCGTCAAGGCGAAGCCCCAGTGGGTCAACGTGGACCTCGTCCCCTCCAATTACGGCGAGTTCATCGCCGACGTGGAGCGGCCCGCCGCCCAGTACCGAGGTCGCTACCAGACCCAGCTCGCCCGGGCGCAGGAGCTGCTCGCCGGCGCCGGATCGACCCCGGTCGCCGGGCCTGGCGTCGATGGCGGGACGGCGCTGCCGGGGACCTACTCGTTCCCGGTCAACGGCGCGAGCAACTACACCAACGACTGGGGCGCGGCACGCTCTGACGGCCGCGGTGGCCACAAGGGCACCGACATCTTCGCCGCCCGCGGGACGCCGGTGGTCGCCGTCACCGACGGTCGCCTGCGCCAGGTCGGCTCGAACACGCTCGGTGGCAAGCGCCTCTGGCTCGTCGGCCAGGGGAGCCTCGAGTTCTACTACGCCCACCTCGACAGCTTCGCCCCGATCTCAAAGGACGGGGCCCAGGTGAAGCGCGGCCAGATCCTCGGCTATGTCGGCAACACCGGCAACGCCGTCTCGACCCCGCCCCACCTCCACTTCGAGGTCCACCCGACCGGCTACGACTCGGCGATCAACCCTTTCCCGCACCTCTCCAGCTGGGAGCAGGGGGCGGCCTCGGGCGGCTCGGGTGGGTCTGGCGGCTCGGGTGGCTCGATCTCCGTGCCGAGCACGCCGACCTCCGGCGGGTCGACGGTCTCGCCCGTGAGCGCCGCCTACCTGTCCAAGTACCTCGAGCGCAAGCGCGCCCAGTCGCCCCTGCTGCCCCACATCGACTTCATCGTCTCCGAGAGCCAGAAGGCCGGAGTCGACCCGAGGATGGTCCTGGCGATCGCCGGCGCCGAGAGCCAGTTCGCGACCGACTCCTCGAACGCCGCCTCGCTCAAGAACGCCTGGGGCCTGGGTCCCCATCGTCAGTACGAGACCTGGGAGGCCGGCATCCAGTCGCTCCTGCGGACCCTCGTGAACTACCGCAAGGACGGCCTCGACACCATCCCCGAGATCCAGGCGCGCTACTGCCCCGTGGGCGCCGCGAACGACCCGACCGGCCTGAACGGCAACTGGCTCGGCAACGTCACCGCGCTCTACACCGAGATGGGTGGCGACCCGACCAAGCCCGTCCACACCGGCGGCGGAGATGACTACACCAGCCAGGCGGGGACGGGCGGCTCGGGGTCCACCCCGGCCTCCGGCGGCCCCTACAGCGGCCGCATGCCGACTGACAAGGTCTCAAAGGCGGTCCGGGTCCGTTACGGGGAGCAGGAGAAGCACACCGCCTGCTACGTGGCCTCGGTCCACCAGTGGTACGACGCGATCCGCAACGGCGTCTCGGCGAGCTCCTCGACCGGGGGCAACGGCGGGCCGCTCCTCCAGCAGTTCATGTCGCTCGCGCGGGCCCAGATCGGCAAGCCCTACATCTGGGGCGCCGCCGGCGCCGAGAGCTTCGATTGCTCGGGGCTGCCCAGCTGGATCTTCGGCCAGATCGGAAAGCCCCTGCCCGCCGGCGGCCGCTGGATCACCTACACCTTCGATGACGCCGCCCAGACGCACCCGGGCGAGTGGGAGGAAGGCACTGACTGGTCCCAGATCCGCGAGGGCGACCTGGTGCTCTCCAACGGCGGCGGGCACATGGTGATCTACGCCGGCGACAACAAGTACCTCCACGCCTCCGGCGGTCAGGCCTGCCCCTCCTCGGGCATGCGATGCCGGGTCGTCCTGGACGACGGGTTCGATCAGTACAGCTCGCGGATCAAGTGGGTCCGCTACAAGCCCTTCTGGGAGGGGAATCAGAACGTCTCAGGCGGGGCGCAGCAGGTCGCCGCGGCCGACGAGGACACCGTCTGGGTCCAGGCCGGGCACAGCGCACCGCGCGAGCCGGGCTATGCGGCGCAGACCGGTGCTCCTGGTGAGGAGGCCTTCAACACCGCGGTCACCCAGAAGGTGATCTCCAAGCTCACAGCGCGCGGCATCGACGCCCGCCCGATGCAGGGCATGGTCGACCCGATGAACGCACCAGGGCTCGCCTTCGTCAGCATCCACCATGACGTCGCCGACAGCTCCGGGCGAGGCTTCGCGGCCTACGCCCTCGCCGGCGCCTCTGAGAACTACTACGCCGGCGACGGCGTCGGCACCGCCCGCGACACCCCGGTGCCGGGCGCCGTCCCCCACCGCACGCCCGCGACGACCGTCTCGCCGAGCGTCGAGGCCAACTCCCGAGCCCTCGCCCGCGAGGTCGACCGGCGCATGCGCGGGATCGGAGCCCCGGACTGGACGGGCCTCGGCAACAAGAACAAGGCCAACGACCGTCGCGCCATGCGCTACTACGGCTTCTACCGCACCCGGGCGGAGGCCCGCGTGCTGATTGAGGCCGGCCGCGGCGGCACCTCCTTCGTGACGGGCGCCCAGAGCCAGGACCGGATCGCCACCGCCGTCTCGAACGCCATCGCGACCTACGCCGAGTCCAAGCAGGACTGATGAACTCGGCGAGAACCGAGCCCTCGATCAGCTCATCGGCCGATCATCCAGATCGATGAACGACGAGCCGCCTGCGATCCGCTCCCCCCGCACGGGGAGCCCGAGACCTGCCACGAACCGTGCGCCCAAGCGCCCGCGGCGTCGCCCTGGTCGTGGCACGGTCATCGCCCTGGGCACTCTCGCCCTGCTGAGCGCCGTCGTCATGCTCTCCCGGGGTGGGGGGTCTGACCCCATGCCCACGGAGACGGTCGCCGAGCAGCCGGTCGCCCCGGTCCCCACCGCGCCCGACGAGCCGGCGGTCGTGGTGCCGGATCCTCGACCCGGTAACGAGCCCTCCCCGCCCCGGGCGACGCCCGCCGAGCCGGAGCCCCCGGCGCCTGCGCCCCGCCCCGCGCGCCCCCGTCCCCGGGTGATCTCCTCGGTCGCCGACCTCTTCCCCACCGGCCGCCCTGTGGTCGAGTTCCGCACGGTGAGCTGGCCCGACCGTGAGCGGGTGGCCGAGAACGCCGTCGTCGCGGGACAGGCGATCCTCTCCTCGAACGGCCGCAACGCCGCGGCGCTGGTCAAGATCCTCCGCCCGCGGATGGCCCCGAACACGCTCAAGAGCTTCCGCGACCTCGCCGCCAACGGCGACGCCGCACCGAAGGGGGTCACGCTGAAGGTCAAGATCCTCAGCGCGAGCCTGCAGCGCGACCCCCAGACGGGGGCCCGCTCGGCGCTCCTGGTCTACCAGCGCGGTGCTGACCGCGACCCGGCGACCGGCGTCCTGCGGCTCGAGTTCGCCCCCAACGAGTCCGTCGTGACCAACTTCAGCATCTCGCCGCTCCAGTCGGGCTCGGCGCCCTAAGGCGTCGAGGGGACGACCCCGCGAGCCAGGCAGGTCATGCACCAGTCGAAGACGTAGCCGCCACCCTCGGACTTCACGAGGGTCTTACGCTGGTTCCAGCAGGTGGGGCAGAAGTGGCAGTCCGGCTCGCTCAGGGGAGCGGGCGCCGCGCTCGAGCGACCTCTGACATCGGCCTTGTATTCATCCCAGGTCTCGAAGAAGACCGGGATGCCATCGCTGACGTTCTTCACACTCGGCATGGTGTCGCTCGATGCCTCCGCTCGTGAGCAGACAGTGGCACGCCGTCTCAGCCTCGCGCTGTCTTTCGCTTCTCGGATCGCTGACAGGCGGAAGATCACCTGCGACTCACTGGCCGGGTCCTAGGGTGTGACCACGATGAGGCCGCGGACATGAACAAGGGACTGAGAATCGTCCTGAAGAAGGGCGCGCTCGGCCTCGCCGTGATCATCGGCCTGGCGCTGGCGATCTCCTTCGGTGTGCGCCAGTTCGTCGATGACCCGGTCCGCTCCGATCTGATCCCCTCCCGGGAGGTCGACCTGCAGGGGGAGCGCAACGAAGGTGGGGCCGGCTTCGATCTCTTCGTGCCTGAATCCCGGATCCCGCGCGGCCTGGAGGAGGAGCTCGACGCGCCTATCCTGACCCTGATCGCCGAACGACAGGCCGAGCCGCTCACGCCCGTCGCGGTGTCCGCGACCACCCTCGACGAGCTCTCGGAGACCGCGCGGGGGTTCCTCTCCGCCTCCGAGACCTTCACCCCGGGCCAGGACCCGTCGGCCTACCAGGCGGCGCTCGCGCGCTGGAGCGCCACGAACCGGATCTCGACGGTCGCCGCGCGCACCGACAGCCACCAGTACTCCGGCATCGGACTCTGCTCGTCCTGCGTGACGGGCTCCGAGGCCACGACCATGATCGACCCGCGCTACTACCTCTCGGTGCGGCGCATCGACGATGGGAGCGCCTACGTCACGACCCAGCTGATCGTCCAGTACTCCGGGGTCGGGTCCCCGTGGAACGGCCGCCTGTTCCGGCGTAGCTACGCCCTGATCATGCTCCGCCAGTCCGACCGGTGGGTCGTCGCCCGCGCCGCCTCCGAGACCCTCGATGAGGTCCGCCAGGGCTGAGCGCGTAAATGGCGGCCGACGGGGACGCCCGTTGCTAGTCATGAGCCATGACCTGTCTGTCGCGCCTGCGCTCCCGTGATGGAGCGGTCTTCGTGGTGTCGCTGGCCTTCCTGGTCGGCTTGCTCGCACTCGCGGCGATGGTCGCCCAGGTGACCGGGTCGGACCGGATCGCGAGCATCAACCTGGTCAACGCCGCGCAGGTCGACCTCAGCACCGGCGCCGCCGTCGAGGATGCGGTCGCCTGGCTCGACGCGCAGTCCGGCGTCGCGGAGGGCTCGATGGCGGCGACGCTCACGGCGCGTTCCGCGGCGAGCGCGCCGGGTCCGCGCTCCGGGGTGATCGGTCGCTCCTGCTTCGACTGGTGGGTCGAGGCCTACAACCCCTCGACCCGGTCAACGGTCATCCACGGGCGCTCCTACTCACCCGGTCTGATCACCGGCGCCGGATGCGTCAAGGACTCCGAGCAGATCTCCGGAGGAGCCGAGTACATCTCCACCGCGCGCCGGCAGACCGACAACACCTTCCGGATCACATCGCGGCGGGTCGTGCGCCTGAGCTGACGCCCGGGTCCGGGTGGCTCCTGAGAACCACCCATGCGCTCGGCGTAAGTGCTACATCGAGGTCAGGATGACCTGTCTGAAGAATAAGTGCCGCTCGACCCTGGCGGTCATGCTGCTCTCCCTCGTCGCCCTCGGCGCCTACATGGTGGGCCCCTCGGTCCCGCGGGCGGACGGCTACGTCTACATCACCGGCGCCAACGCCGACGGCTCGCTGTTCTGCAACGGCGGCGGCTGGGCAGGCGTGACGGTGGCAGGTGGCAACGCGGTCATGCAGGCAACGATCTTCGCCAACTCACAGGTCGGCGGCAGCTGCCGTTGGGAGTCGGCGATGGGCAACACCGGCTTCGGCACCCGCGGCCACGCGCTCGAGGCGAGCTACTGGCGCAACTACGGTGACTACCAGTTCCTCTACCGGATCGAGGCCCAGCTGCGGGATGGTAACGGCGGTCTCCACTGGATCCCGATCAACGACCAGAGCTACGGCACCGTCGGCAACGGGAACCTGCGGATCGACTACATCCCGGGGACGATCAACCTCCAGTTCCCCCGCTTCTGGCACAACGGTTCCGGCGAGCCGCGCCTCTACCAGCGCGCCGTCCGCGCTGGCAACCTGAAGTTCTGGATCGATGACTTCCACGGCCCGACCGCGGGAGTGCGAAGCGGCTTCTCGGGCGGGACCTTCGAGTGCCTCGATGGCACGTTCACCTCATTCAACGGCAACAACTGGTGCTCGGGTCGCTCGCGCTTCCACTGGACGAGCGGCGACAACGCGCTCGGGCGCGGTGGCAGCTCCCTCTGGATCGGTCGAAGCGGCCATCAGGCCGGCGGTCTCATGGTCGCGGGCTACGGGGACCTGCCCGACGGCAACCACTCCTGGGACGGCAGCTTGGGCTACCCCGGTTCGGGCTGCCACAACTTCCAGGCCGACCGCGCCGGCACCGGCCACGCGACGACAAGCACCCAGTTCGGCGCCAGCATCTGCCTGGACCAGGACAATCCGGGCGCGCCGTCTGCATTCGGTGACTCCGCGGCGAGCAACGGCGCCTGGACCAACGTCGCCGTCCCGGTCTCCGTCAGCGCCAGCGCCACCGACGTCGGCTCCGGCGTCCGCGACTACGAGTGGAGCGTCAGCTCCTCCTCGACCGGCTTCTCCGGCAACCAGGTGATCAACAACGAGGGTTCGACCCTCGTGAACGCCCGCGCGCGCGACGGCGTCTACCGCATCGGCCCCTGGGGTCCGGGCTACTGGGTCAACATCGACCGCACCGGCCCGACCGCCCCCGGCGCCGGATCGCAGACCACCACCTCCTTCACGCAGAACAACGTCACGGTCACCTCGGGGGCGGCGACCGACCCGGTTCCGGCCGGCGTCAACGCGGTCTCCGGGATCGATCCCTCCGGCTACCAGTACCAGACCCGCCACTCGGTGGACCCGGACACGATCGGCTACGGAGCCTGGTCGGGCTGGACCTCGGGTAACAGCGTCGCGGTCTCCCAGGAGGGCCACACCGAGGTCCGCTTCCGCGCCCGCGACATCGCCGGCAACACCGGCGTCGAGGGCCCGGTCCGCACGGTCCGGATCGACCGCACCGCGCCGGGCGCCCCGCAGGCCCCGACCTCTGACGCGATCACCGAGTGGGAGGACGGCGGCGACGCATCGATCATCACCGGCCCGGCCCAGGACAACATCGGCGGATCGGGTATCGGGAGCTACCAGTACCAGGTCAGCAACGACGGCAGCTTCACGGGTCTCCCGGTCCAGACCGGCGACAGCGTCGAGGTCCCGCCGGGCAACTGGTTCGTCCGCTTCCGCGCCGTGGACAACGTCGGCCTCACGGGCCCCTGGGGTCAGCCCTCACAGTTCACCTGGGCCCGCCAGCCCGGCGTCCGTCGCGCATGGGGGATCGACATCGACTCCGCCCGCTGCTACTTCCCGACCTCACAGGCTCCCGGGGGCATCGGGTGCGAGGACGGCGGTCTGAACTGGTTCAAGCGCCTGGCGAACTGAGCGGACCCGCCCTCCTCTCAGAGGGTGTCCTCAACTCGCTTCTTCAGGGCCAGTAGCTCCCCCGCGGCGCCGATCGCCTCCTCGGCGTGTTCCCTGACCGCGCGGCGCATCGCGTTCAGGTCATCGAACGCGTCCGCCTGCGCCAGGGACAGTGCCGTCAGCTTCTCGACCACGTCTGCGAGCGCGGCGTGGGCGTTCTCCCGGGAGGTCTCCATCGCCGCGATGTCCATCCTCAGCCCGGTGAGGATCGTCCTCATCTCCGAGCCCATGGCGCTCGAGGCGCGATGCTGCTCGCGGATTGCGGCGAGCAGGGCGGTCCCGATCCGGGACGACTCCACGAGCTCCTCGGTGGCGACGCCGCCGGCCTGGTTGGCGCGCTCGATCGCCTCGCGTGCCTCGTCTCCGAGGCGCCCGATCGCCTCAGCTCCGGCGTTGGCGCTCTCTCGGGCCTCCTCGACGATGCGATCGAGCCGAGTGGTCGCCTGATCGCAGGATGCAAGGGCGGCCTCGGTCCTCGCTCGAGCCGCTTCCTGCTCCTCCTGGTGCTGGCGGAGGCGTTCCCCGTGGGTGCGGTTCTCGTGGGCGATCGCGCGCTGGACCACCTCGATCGCCTCCTCCAGATGGTCTGCCAGCCGATCCGAGGCGACGGGGTCCACACGGGGCGCGAGAGCGAAGGGCCGCGGCGCCGGCCGCGGGACGAGCGCCGATGTCAGCGGCCTGACGATTCTTCGCACGAGCTCACTCACACCGACGATCGTACGCGTGGGCGAGAGTCCCTCAGCGCGAGTCTTGCGAAGCGCCACCCTGGTAGACGCTCTCGAACTCGCTCAGGTGGATACCCATCGCAACGCAGAGCCTGTCAGCGACGGCGACCGGGACGAGCTCCCGCTCGCCGGCGAGGATCGCCCTCAACGCCCGACGGTCGATCCTCGCCTTCGAGCTGAGACTCGTCGGACCCTCGAGCGGTCGGCGTGCGAGGTAGGACGTGATCCGCTCCCTCAGGTCGCGGCCGCGGACGAACTCCCGCTCACGCGTCGAGGCCGGGCGCCGGCGCGGGGAACGCACGGACCCCGTCGACTGGCTGCGCCACACGCGGATCCGGTTCCGGATGCATTCGAGGCACCGGTAGCGGTCATATCCGAAGGCCCCCTCCGGCTTGACCTGCTGACAGCGCGAGCAACGACGTTCGGCCATCCTCTTGCTCCTTGGCATCGAGGGTGAGCATGTGCTTCCGAGCCCAGTCTGCGACAGGACGGGGTTTCTGCATGTGTGCATGCACCTTTGCCGCTGTTCAGGAGCGCGGCGGTGGTGCGCAGGCGGAAAGGTTCTCGGGGCCGATCTGACCACGCACGGTCTCGAAACTCACCGCGCCGGCGCCCAGGCACGAGATGCGCTCGCCCCACCCGTCCTGACTCACCGCGGCCTCCGCGATCGCTCGCGGACCGGGGAACAGGGCTGCGATCACGACCGCCAGGAGCAGCGCGACCGAAAGAGCGGCGATCCGCCGCACCGCACCGACGACAAGTCCGATCGCAAGGGCAATCAGAATGACCACGAGGCCGGGGTGCTCGAACAGGGTCGCGCGCATCGGGGTCAGTCCTCCCTCACCCCAGAGGCCGGCCTCTCCTTCTGACGAGCACGCTTACGGCGCGCGCGTCGCTGCCTGGTCCTCTTGTTCGCCTTGGCGGCATCGTAGTCGGAGACCATCCGGTCCCGGATCTCCGTCAATGCCTGGCGCGCCTGGTCGCTGATCACCACGCCATATTGCCGAGCGGGGCCTTCCGATCTGCTCATTCTCCGCTGTCAGTGCCGCGCGGCGAGATACGAAACGCGCGAGTGGCGTGCGCCTAGGATCGGCTCCCGATGACCAGTAGACGAGCATTCACACTGATCGAGCTGATGGTCACCATGGTGGTGCTCCTGGTCTTGCTGACGATCGCGACGCCGAGCTTCCAGAACACCCGCAACGCCGCGCAGGACACCGTCGCCCGCGCCTCGGTGACGGACTCCTACTACTCGGCGAAGGCGATCTGGAACGCCGAGCGCGTCTACCCGCCGCTGGCGACGATCGTCTCACGTCTCTCCGCGGATCATCCGGACCTGACCTTCGTGACCAACCCGCCTGGGGGATCTGATCCGGAGACGGTCTACGTCCAGCTCCTGACCGATGAGACCATCGAGCTCTGTGCGCGCTCGAGGAGCCGCACGGCCTACTGCCTCCAGGCCACCGAGCCCGGCAACCGCCGCGCCGAGCCGCTCGTCCTGACCTCGGTCCCCGACAACTCGGACAACCCGAGCGCCCAGGTGGCGTTCTCGACCCTGCCCGGCGTCACGTCGATCCGGTGCGTCCTCGACGGAGGCCCGAGCGCGCCGTGCACGTCTCCCTGGACCGGTAGCGGCCTCTCCGCCGGCCCACACACCCTCACCGTGACGGTCTCCGGCGCCGGTATCGCAACGACGAGCAAGGTCGCACGTTGGAGCCGCGTCCTGAACGCGCCGAGCGTCCAGATCACCGGCCGACCGCGCAACGGATCCCACTGGGCCTCGGGCACGATCACCTTCTCGACCACCGGCACGATCGCCAGCCGTGAGTGCCGGATCGACGGCGGGCCCTGGCAGAACTGCGCCAGCGGCAACTTCCCCTTCTCGGGCCTCGCAGTCGGCGACCACAGCGTCGATGTCCGCGTCACGAACGCCACCGGCTCCGACACCGCGAGCTTCAGCTGGCGTCGCGCCGACTACGACCAGGCGGTCCTCGCCAGCGTCCCGAACCACTACTACCGGATGGAGCAGGCGGACGGGAACATCAGCTGGGACAGCATGCACAACCCCTCGGGCAGCGGGATCGTCTGGACCAACTGGAACGGCCAGGTTGGCGACGCCCGGATCGGTGCCGGCCGGTACGGGCTCGGCCGGCACATGTTCGGCACGAGCCAGGCGACCATCGGGGGCATCACACCCTGGAGCTGGACCAACACCTCGTTCACCATCGAGTACTGGCTCAGCCTGAACGCGAGTGGGAGCTGCACGATCGGCCGCGGTGTGGCCGCCAACAGCCAGCTGCTGCACCACTGCTTCCACTTCGACCAGGGCAACGGTCAGGCCCGGATGCAGAACTCCTTCTACTTCGACGACATGACAACCGCGGGCGTCTTCGCGCCGAACACCTGGTACCACATCGCCACCACCTACGACGTGGCGACTGACAGATCGAGGATCTATCGCAACGGCGTGATGATCGCGGAGAGCAGCGTCGGCCCCCTCGTCGGGAACTCATCGAACGTCACCTACGCGGGGCACGGCGTCGGGGGAGGCTTCCTCCTCGGGCGGATCGATGAGATCGCGACCTACAACCGCGCGCTGACCCCCCAGGAGATCGCCGACCGCCAGCCCGTCCAGCCCTGATCTGAGCTGACCGGGGCCATGGCGCGAATCGGAACTTCGGGGGCGGCCCGCGGATCGGCGTCCAAGATCTGGACGTGGATGAGGTGGCCGCCCTGCGAGAGGAGATCAGACGCCTCGAGGCACGTCATGAACGCGATCTCGAGCGCGTGCGCACCACGGCGATCGAATCCGTCGCCCGGTCGGCCTTCGAGATCGTCGACGGCTGCGACCGCGTCCTCACGGACCTCGACGCGCGCAAGGCGGCCGGCATCAGCACGGGGATCGTCATGCTGCGCGACCAGGTCCTCAACGAGCTCGACCGGCACGATCTCCGGAGCGTCAACCCGCTCGGGGCCGCCTTCGACCCCCACCTCCACGAGGCCGTCGGGCGGCGCGTCGGCGCCCCCGAGGGCGAGGTCGTCGAGGTGCTCAAGCGGGGCTGGTTCCTCGGCGAGCGGATGCTGCGGGCCGCCGCGGTCGTGGTCGGCGACGGCGGCGGATGCCCGCACGGGCAGTCGAGCCCCGAGGCCTGTCTCAGCTGCTTCCGCGAAGGCCGGCGCACACGCTCGGACTCCGAGCAGCGCCGAAGGGACCGGTCATGACCGGCGCTGACCCCTACGCGATCCTCCAGGTGCCGGTCGGCACGGACGACGCGACGATCAAGAAGTCCTACCGCCGGCTGGCCCGTGAGTTCCACCCGGACCACAACCCCGGCGACGAGACGGCCGTCGCCCGCTTCCGGGAGGTCGCTGCCGCCTTCGAACTGATCAAGGACGCGCCGGCGCGCGCCAGGTACGCGTCCGCCACGACGGCCCCGGGTCCGGCGGCTGGCCGGGCGTCCAGGTCCGGGGTGGACTGGACCGAGATGTTCAACGAGACCTCCGAGGGCGGCCCGCCCGAGCGTGGCCGCGATCTTGAGATCGCGGTCGAGGTCAGCTTCGCGCAGGCCTTTGCGGGCAGCCAGGTCGAGGTCCAGGCGAGCGTCGAGGTCAACTGCGGGGTCTGTGGCGGGACGGGCGCCGCCCCCGGGGCGAGCGTGCGCCGCTGCCATGTCTGCAAGGGCGAGCAGTTCATCAGGGTCGGACGGATCAACACCGTCTGTGAGGCCTGCGCGGGGCAGGGGCGGATCATCGAGACCCGATGTGAGTCCTGCCACCAGGGCCGCATCCTCGAGCGGCGGACCCAGAGGATCGCCATCCCCGCAGGGGTGGCCGACGGCCAGCAGCTGGTGGTCGCCGGCGCCGGCGAGTCCGGGGCCCAGAGCCCCGGCGACCTGCTGGTCGCGGTGTCCGTGGCCCCATCACCGACCTTCGAGCGCCTCGAGGGCGCTGACCTGCTCATCGAGATCCCGGTCTCGTATCCGGAGGCATGCCTCGGGGCGAAGATCAGGATCCCGACCCCCGAGCGGCCGATCCTGCTGAGCCTGCCACCCGGCTCGGGCTCTGGCGCCCTGCTGAGAGTCCGCGGCCGGGGGATGCCCCTGGTCGATGACCCCGGCACCCGGGGGGACCTCTATGCGCGCATCGTCATCGACGTGCCGGTGAAGCTGAGCTCGGCCGAGAGGCGCCTCGTGACCCAGCTCGCCAGCCATGGACGCAAGGACCTGCGGGCCTCGCTGTTCGAGCCCGAGGTCGCCGGCGCATAGAAACGCCGCCCGCGCTCAGGCGCGTGGGCACAGTGGACGGCGTGAGAAGCCGCCTCCTCGCCGTGGTGTCCGTGCTCGTCTGCGCGCTGTCGCTGACCGCTTGCGCCCCGTCGGCAGACAACTTCAGTGCCCTCGGCAACGCGATCTGCGCCAACACCGGGCGCTCGCTGGCATCCCAGGGCGCTCAGGCGATCTCGGAGGAGACCAGCGAGGAGCAGCTGGCCGACCTCTACCTCGCGATCCTCACCGTCCACCTGCAGGAGCGCAAGGCCCTCGGTGGCCTGACCGCCCCGGGTGACAAGGCGGCCGCCTGGCAGGCGTTCCTCACCCATCTCGACGCGGTGAACCTCTACGCCAAGAACCAGCTGACCGGACGCAAGCAGGGCAGCTCGATCGACCTCGCCCACCAGGACCAGAGCCACGCGGCCTTCGCGGCCTTCGGCCTGTCCGAGTGCGCGACCCGGGGCCAGGAGTGGCCGGGCTATGGCGACCCGGTCGGCCCGGGATCCGACAGCGCAGACCCGCCTCCGGGCACCCCCGTCCCTGACGGGACGCCGCTTCCCTTCGGCGTCGAGATCGAAGGCTTCGAGACCGCCCCGGACCCGAACGCGGTGCCGGGGGAGGAGCCCGCCGCTCCTCCGGCGGCCCCCTGAGCCTGGTCCCGCCGCCGAGCCCCTAGGCGGCGAGAGCTCCCGCCGCGCGCAGGATCAGCAGGGGCGCCTGGGCCCATTCGTCGCCGGCGCGGGGGGCGAGGAAGCCGATCTGGGCATCGCACCAGCCAAGCGACTCACTCGCCCTCTTGGTCGGCGCGCAGAGGATGAACTGCAGGCCCTGGGTGTCGGCCAGGCGCGCGAAGACCTCCCCGAGCTCCTGGGCCCGGTCCTCGTCGAGGCTGGCTGCGTGCTCGTCGATCATGACCAGGGGACAGCGCGACCGCTCGCCGGTGAGCGCCGACAGCAGCAGGAGCAGCCCGGTCTTCGCCCGCCATCCTCCGCTGAGCTCACCGTCCCGGAAGAAGCTCTTGAGCGGCCGGCCGGGGTGCTCACGCATCAGCAGGTCGATCCGCGAGCGGCCGGATTCGCTCGTCTCGACGACCAGACGACCCTCCATCCCCGCCGCCTCGCAGAGCAGGCCGAACCTCTCCCCCATCTCCTCGAGGATCCGCCCGCGCTCGGTCTCCCAGAGCGACGTCGCCTCATGGAGGACACCCAGGAGCCGCTCGACCGCGGCGTCGTGCTCACCGAGCAGCGACAGGGCCTCCTCGAGACGGGCTTGCGCCCCGTCGTGCTCCCCGGCGCGCGCCCGGAGGACCTCGACCGAACCGACCGAGCCAAGGATCCGGTCCAGAGCGCGTGAGCGGGCCGACTCGCAGGCCGACAGCTCGGCGCGGGCCTGCTCGAGTGAGACCTCCTCCACCGTTGAGGCCTCATCAGCATGCGGGGCCGGCCCGATCTCAGAGAGCTCGCGCTCGAGGGAGCGAAGGAGCGACCGGTCGGCCGCGGTCTGGGCCGCGAGCGTCGCCCGCAGGCGCTCCGCATCCCCCAGCTGGCCGACCAGATCCTCGCGCCGTGCCGCCGCGGCGTCGGGGAACCACTCGGCGCCCGACCAGACCCCGCCCTCCTCGCGGACCATCGGGCCGGCGAGACCCACGGAGGCCAGGTAGGCGTCGATGCCGGACCCTCCGCCGAGCGACGGAGTCAGGACGAGAGGGACGCCGTCCGGCAGATCCGGGTCCTCGCGCAGGGCGTCGAAGGCCGCGCGATCATCGACAAGCAGCCCGTAGCGGCGGGGGCCGAGGAGCGCCTCGATGAGTTCACGCTCGGCCAGGTCCGCGGCCAGGCGCTCATCGAGGATGCTGACCCCGGTGTGCCGGGCGCAGACGCCGCGCAGGTGGTCCATCAGGCTCTCATCGCGCTCGGCCGGCGCGAGGGTCGGCGCCCCTCGGCGAAGACGCGCGCGGAGCTCGCTGACCGCCTCCTCTGAGTCCTGCAGCTGCTCCTCGGCCTCGGCGATCCGCTCCCGGAGCGCCTGCGCCTCGGTCTCGATCCTGACCCGGTGCTGGGCCCGGGCGCCGGCGAGCGTCCGCGCCGCGACGGCGACCTCTCCCTCGAGCTCGGTCAGCTCGTCGGCCATCTCACGTGCGCGCTCCAGGGAGGCGACGCGCCGCTGCTCGGCGATCGCCCCGTGGCGGACCTGCTCGCGCTCGCGCTTTGCGTCCTCGAGGCTCGCTCTGGCGAGGTCGAGCTCGTCGAGCCGGTCCTGATGGCCGAGCATCGCCAGCAGCTGGGCCAGCAGGTCGTCCTGCTTGGCTGCCATGACCCGGTGGGCCTCGCCCTGGGGCAGCTCGAACAGGCGGATCATCGAGGCGTCGACGCCCAGAGGCTCGAGGACCTCACGGCGCCACCGCTCAGGAGCCAGCCACCGCTCGCGCGGCTGGTCCGACAGGAACGCCGCCATGCTCTGTTCCAGGGGCGCCGTGAGGCCCACCGACCCCTCCAGCAGGCAGAACCGCCGGGAGCGTCGCGTTACCGACATGCAGAGCGTGCCGTGGTCGCTCCCGGCCCCGAGCAGCGGGGAGAGGCCGCTCGCCTCGAGGAGAATGAGGGCCGTTGCCGCCTCCCGGCCCTCGGGGGAGCGGTGGAGGTAGTGGGCGGGGGTCCGGCTCTGCCCGAAGCGCCGCGCCCCGAGGACGGCCTTGATCGCGTCCATCGCCGAGCTCTTGCCCGAGCCGTTCGCGCCGCAGAAGACGTTGATGCGCCCGTCCACGCTGATCCGCGACGGGGACAGGTGCGACCAGTTGATCGCCTGCAGAGAGTGGATGCGAAGGCTCATGAGGTGGCTCCGAGGGCGCGGGCGACAAGACGGGCGTCGATCAGCAGCAGACGCGGGCCGGCTTCGATGAACTCGGCCGAGCGCCGCTGCCCCGGAGCGGTGACCCGCAGGTAGCCGTCGCGCTCGAGCGGTCCGAGCACGGCGCGGCGAAGCCACTCCTTCGACCATCCCTGGCCGTCGGAGATCCGGCGGTGGAACTCGCTGACGCTGATGCGCGGCCGGGGGGTCTCCTGGCCGGGTACAGGAGCCACGACGAGCTCGACGCTCAGGAGGGCGAGGGCGGCGAGCTGGGGCTCGGAGTAGCCGCTCGCCCCGTCCTCGAGGTCGGCCGCCACGGCGTAGTAGCGGTCGTCGACCAGCCCGAGCCGGAAGCCGACCGCATCGAGCAGCTCCTCGACCTCGCGGACAAGACCCGGGTCCCGCATGGCACTCCGGGGGACGGTCTCATCACAGAGCAGCCGCTGGGTCTGTGCCCGGGCCTCCGTTCCGCGGGCGGCGGAGTCCCAGCCCTCCTCATCGTGCTCGACAAGCTTCAGATCAACCATGGACCGCGGCTTCCTTCCATGCGTCGACGCTCGCCCGGGAGGCGAGGCGCACTGCCGGCGAGGGGTCCACGAGGACACTCCCGTCGCTGCTGATGCCCGCCGCCTCGCGGCCGAGCAGTGTTTCGTGGAGACGCACGAACCCGTGCTGGAGCGACAGCGCGTCGCCCCAGTCCCCGCACTCTCCGATCAGGGATTCGAAGGAGACCTGCTCCCGGGCGCCGAGGTTCCGGTAGAGGCGCTCGAGCGAATCGGGCTGGGGCTCCGCGGCCTCGACCGCCTGGGTCACCTCGGGCTCCGGGAGGGCGCTGGGCCTGTCCCGATCCGAGAGGCGCAGCAGGGCGGCCGCGAGGGCCCGCGGGTCCGGCAGCTGGTGCATGCGGGGCGCCGGGCGCGCCCGGCCGCCGAGAAGCGAAGCCAGCTGTTCGAGTGAGAGGGAGCGCGCCTTGGCGCGCAGGTCGGCGGCCGAGGCGCCGCCGGCCCGGGGCATCCGGTCGGCCGACTCGCGGCTGAGGTTCTCGAGGACGCCGGAGACGCCGAGCGCGAGGCGCGAGACCAGCTCGACGGCCCGCTCGGTGTAGCGGCGGCCGTGATCGTCGGTGCCGAGCCGCTCCAGAAGCCGCTCGGCATCGTCCACGTGGCGCTCGATCTGCCGAGCCGTCTCGAGGGCGTCCTCGATCTGCCCCTGCCCGATCGCTTCGAGGGTGAGGACGTCCTCCTCCAGCAGGTCGATCAGCCCGGCGAGGGTCAGGTCCCCGTCGTCGCTGTCGGCGGCGATCCCGAAGAGGGCGCCCTGTAGCTCGACCAGCTCGGCAGCCGGCCGGGAGCCGGAGAGCAGGTAGAGGGCCGTCAGCACCGGGCGCTGATCGGCCGGGACCAGATAGCGGCTGCGCTGGGCGTCCCACTGGAGGGAACCCGTGCGCTTGAGGGAGACGAGCGCCCGCTGCGTACGAACGTCGTCCATCCGGGAGAGCTGGCGTATCTGGCCGGGGGACCAGCCGCCGCCGGGGGCGCCGAGCAGGTCGCGTAGCAGCGTCAGCCGCTCGTTGCGCTGCTCGTGGGGCCCCGAGAGGATCCTGGCGAGCGCCTCGATCCCCGCGCCTGGTGACAGTTCCGACACGCAGGCTGTTTCGACGGCCCCGGTGGCGGTCCTGCCACCGGGCCCGCGGGTCGGATCAGCGCAGGAGGTGGATCTGCTCGGGGGAGATCTCGCTCGGGTCCAGGTCCGCGCCGGTCATCTTCGGGTCGTCGCCCGAGTAGAACAGACCGAAGGAGGGGCTCGAGAACGGGTTCAGGCAGACGTGGCCGTGGGAGACCCAGAGGCGCTCCCACGGGGCGCCGTGCTTCTGGACCGACAGCACCGACTCGATGATCTCGCGGATGAAGAACTGGTCCGCGCCGCGCGCCACGAGGCGCTGCCAGCATCCGCCGCGCACCAGCGCGCGCGCCAGGTCCGTCGACTCGACCAGGATGGTGCGCACCCGTCCCCGACGGTCGCAGCACCGGTGGAGCTCGACGCCCCAGTCGCGGAGGGTCGGGCCGTCCACGCCGAGCCAGTCCATGACCTTGGCCAGCTCCCAGTGCCGGGCGGCCCGGCGCAGGCCGAGGCGACGGGCGCGGTAGGCGACGGCGGTCTCGGTGTGACCGACGAAGTGCGCGATCACCTCGATCTCGAGCCGGCCGAAGTGGCGGGTCAGGTAGTCGTCGTGGTCCGCGCTGAAGACCGTGGTCGCCGGGTCCTCCCGGAGAAGGCGCCGCCCCGGCTCCATCGCCTTGGCACGGGCCAGATCACGCTCGGGACGGTCATCCCCCGCCGTGACATGCAGTCGACAGGCCAGGTTGTAGAGTTGCGGCACCGAGAGGATCCCCAGATCCGACGCAAGTGCCCGCTTGTCATCGATACCCCGGCAGTGCGGGTATCGGTCCCGGACCGCCTCGATCACATCGGGCGCGTACCGTGATCGGCTCGGAGCTGGACTGACAGTGTGAGGCGGCATTCTCTTCGCTTCCGTACAAGCCGGGGGCGCGGCGTTTGGCAGGGGCTGCTCCGGGGGACTGACCGGCGCGGTACCAATGAACGATGGGCCGGGCGAAAAGCCTGGATTAGCGGCTCTTTCGACGATGGGCAGCTGCTCTAGCCGAGATGCCGCTCCCCGACCGGGATCCGCCCCGCACGCGAGGCCGGGGATGAGTACCGGGCGCGGGGAATCGAGAGGTACAACCTCGCTCTGAGCGGCAAAAACGACGCAAGCGAGATCTGGAGATCGTCTCCGCGGCGCGTCCGATACTGATGTCAGTGAGTGAGCACCCGGACATCCACGCCCAAGCCCTCGGTGTGCTGCAGGGATGGAAGCTCGGTGCGCGGCCGGCGCCCTCACAGGGGGCTGTCGCCTTCGCGCTCTGCGGCCCGGCGGCGGACGAGGTGGCGGAGCTGGTCAGCGGAGAGAAGGTGATCGCCCAGCTCGATTCGCTGACGCGCTCGATCTACTCCGAGGGCCTGCCCCGCCTTTCCTCGCCGGGTCTTCTCGACCTCGCCCTCGCCCAGCGGCTTCTCTCCGGATATGCGCTCGTGCTGAGCAACCGCGGCTTCGGCCAGGCGGTCATGGCTCCGGGCCTCCGGATGGAGGCGGCCGATGATGCGGCGGTACCGGGCCTCCAGGTGGCGCTCGCCATCGGGCCTGCTCAGCGTGGCGCAGCCCGCGCGAGCGCCTACGTCGTCGGAGAAGGAGCCGCCTGATGGCGAGCTTGGTGGCAGCCGCACAGCTTCTGTGCGCCCTCGGGCTGATCTCCTTTGCGATCGCGGCCTGCCTCGGCAGGCACACGATGCTCGCCGGCTACCTGCTGCGGGCCCTGTCGACCAGTGCGGGCGGGGCGACGTTGCTGCGGGTCCTCTGGCAGGAGCGGATCGCGACCCGGTACCGGCGCCGGCGCAACGCCCGCTCCCGTGCCCGTCGGGCCCGCCAGGCGCGCGATGAGGATCCGCCCGCGGATGCCCCCGCCTCCCGCCGCCAGGCCTGGCGCACCCGCCCCGAGGCCGAGGCGGGCGCGGACCCTCCCTCGCGCGAGGAGTAGGGGTGGGGTCATCGGTCGCCCACTTCAAGCGGCTACCGCGGGGATCCACCGGGCACCCGGCGGACTGTCTCTGCCGCCTCCATGAGTCCGGCGTCTGGGCTGGCTATGACCCGGTCACGCGCGCGCTGGTCATGCCGAACTCGCCGGTCGGTGAGCAGACACGCGAGAGACTCCAGCGGCGCTTCCGGATCACCTTCCAGGAGGAGATCGGACCGGGTGAATGGCAGCGTGGCTGCGAGCTCCACCGTGAGGCCGACCAGAAGCAACGCGAGGAACGCTGGAAGGCCGGCAACTCGACCGCCTACGAGCGCAGCATGGTCAAGTGGCAGCGGGGCGTCGCGATGGGCCACTGGCCCGGCGAGCCGGCGACCGGGCCCAGCTCCTAGCGTTCGTCGCTGCGGAAGGCGTAGTCAGCGAAGCCGCGTCCCCGCAGGACCAGCGGCGGGCAGGTCCGCTCGGCGTATCCGCTGAACAGGCACGCGCGCAGGGTGATAGTCAGGCTCACCGTCACGCCTGAGGTCAGGTGGCAGTCGCCGAAGTCATCGCGCCAGGCCAGGCGCCCGCCGATCCCGATGCCGGGGAGGGCCTCGCAGGTGTTCGGGTCGATCAGGGCGCGGGCCTCGATCGGGTTGAAGGCCACGTTGTTGACCTCGATCTGGATCGAGTCGAGCGCCTGGGGCGTCAGGCCGAACTTGCCCTGGAGGTTCGCGTCGATGACCGCGCGCGCCCGCGCCTGGGCCCCGGCCTCGTCGATCAGGATCACGCCGGCACCGGCGCCACCGGCCGAAGGGTCGACGATGGCACTGGCCGCGGCGTAGGCCGCGGCCTGGGCGGTCTCGGTGAGGCGTGAGTGGGCGGCGGTGGAGACCGCGATCAGGTGGAGGCCGAAGAGGCTCCCGAGTCCGAGGAAGCCGAAGAAGATCAGGGTGAGCAGGAGAACCGCGCCGCGGCGGCGGCCGTGGCGACGGCGAGGGAGCCGAGGCATCAGCGGACCTCCCGGGTGAGGCTCGGCACGTCGATGTGGCGCTGCATGGCGATCGAGACGTCGCCGGCGCACTCGCGGTCGCCCATCAGCTCCGGCACGCAGAACTCGAACCAGGGCTGGGTGTAACGGACCTCGATCCGCAGCTGCTCACCGAAGGGGACCGGGACCGCGCTCGAGGTGTTGGCCGCCGGCGGGATCTGCTCGATCACCTGGCCGTCGCGGACCCGGAACGCCCGGCAGATCGCCTCACCACCGCCCGAGCGCGGCAGCATCTGCTCACAGCGCGTCTCGATCGCCTGGGTGTAGCGACCGTTTGCGGCGACGTACAGGGCCGTCTGGGAGAGCGCGTGCTGGGCGGCGAGGGCGTTCCCATAGCCGACGGTGATGAAGACGCAACCCGCCGTCACGATCATCAGGATCACGAAGGTCAGCAGGAACTCGAGGGTCTCGACCCCGGCGCGGCGCGCGTGGCGGTGCCGGCGCATCAGTCGCCTCTCAGTGAGCTGGTGCGGCTGCTGGCGCTCAGGCACTCGTTCAGGTTGTCGGCAAGGGCCAGGCCGGAGATCCAGCGCGCCGTGAGCTCGACCTCGATCTGGGTGAGTCGGCGGTCTCCACCGACTCCACGCGAGACGAGCACACGCCGGCGCACCAGGTCTCCGGTGCCCGTGCCACAGGATGCGTCGGCGATCACACCGGGGAGGCCGTTCGCCGCACCCTGGTCGGAGATGCTCGCGAGGACGATGCCCGCGGCCCGGTCCGCCTCGCGCACGGCGATCTGGTGGTTGGCGGCGTCAGCGGCGATGTCACCACCGAAGGCACTGGCACCGAAGCGCCAGCGGTCGTATGCCGACTGGGCTGACTGGGCGGCCACGTCTGAGCTCGTGGAGAGGACCGTCGAGGTCCAGTAGAGCGAGCCGACCGTGTAGAGGCCCCAGAGGAGCACGATCAGGGAGAACATCGCCGCGAGCAGCTCGATGAAGCTGGTGCCGTGTCGTGCACGCAGAGCGCGCGTGAGTCGGTGGCCTCTCATCGGTCGTCCGAGCATGCCAGCGGCCCGATTCGGGAGAGGACTTCTCCGCCCTCCCTGAAGATGAGCGGCCCGTCGGGCCCCCTCCTATCCTCGCCCCATGCGCCGGCACCTGATCACGATGGCCTCGACCGCCCTGCTGATCGGGGTGGTCCCGAGCTCCGCGGCGGCGCAGGCGTGCTTTCACCCTTTCAGCGGATGGGTGGTCCTGGAAGGGACTCTCGAGCGCGCCGTCGCTCCGGGGCCGGGGGCTGTCTCCACGGCCGAAGCGAGGCTCCGCAGGGCCACAGCGAACCAGTCCAGGGCGAAGGTGTCCCTACGCCGGATCCCCGACAAGGGGAGCCCGCAGGCCGTGAAGGCACGCGCGGTCCTCGCGCGCACCGCATCAGTCGCATCGGCGCGCGCCGCGGAGCTCCGCCTGCTCCGCGCTGGCGCCCGCGGCTTCACGCTCCGGGTCGGCCTCGGCCTGACCGGCAGCGGCCACCTCGGCCCCACCTCCTATCGCTTCGACACTCCCTGCCATTTCCAGAAGCAGACAGGCCGTCCGCTCAGGGCCGACACCGGGCTGAGGGTGACGGTGCGCTCCACCCGGGCGACGAAGATGGCCGCTGTCAGCCGGGATCTCATCCGGCCCCGCGTCGGACACCGGATCTCGGTGACCCTCAGTCAGGTCCCGAACATGCGGCGGATCGGGGCCGGGCGCCTGCGCGCCTTGACCAATTGGGGCTGAGCCCCGGCAGTGCCCTACGAGGGAGCCGGGACCTCGAGGCGGATCAGGTCCTCGGACCCGTTGGGGTCGGGGAGGCTGACGATCACCGGCTCGCTCGATGACACCGGCGGGAAGACGATGTAGCCGCGACGGGTGAGGCGCTCGTCCGTCTGGCCGCCGGCGGGGAGGTTGCTGGAGTCGAGCGCGTCGCTCTGGGCGGCCTCGGGCACCGCGCCGAGCTCACGCCCGTCGGCGGTCAGCAGGCTCGCGCGCCCGGGGTCGTAGCTGGCCGGGGTGCTGGTCGAGAAGTTGCGCAGGCTCAGGAAGACCCGGGTCTCGTCGGGGGCGAACTCCACCCGCTGGACCGACATCCTCAGGTTGTCGCGCCGGATCACGAGGGCCGGATCGGGCGTCACACCCTCCGGCGCCTCGGGCCACGTCCGCACCGCCGGGGCGCGCAGCTGGGACGGTGAGACGTCGGTCCAGGAGCCGACGGCGACGATCGGCTGGTTGTTCAACGTGCTCGGGTTGAGGAAGGCGCTCGACCAATAGATGAAGCCGAAGACCTCGATGAAGCCGCTCGAGGGCACCTGGTCGCGCGAGAAGCCGAGGGTGACGGGGCGCTGGCCCTCGCCGTCCTCGGTCACGACCTGCTGGAAGAAGCCCGGGTTGTTCGGCGGCAGGAAGACCGCCGGCACGAAGATCGCGCTGTCGCGGACGAAGTAGTCCGGGTTCCCGGCGTTCGAGGTCGTCGGGATGTAGGCGTTGAAGCGGACCGGGATGCCGCGGTTGAAGGGGTAGCTCTCGTAGAAGGTCTCGAGGCCGCTGACCGGCTGGGCGGCCTCGACGAAGGCGTCGAGCTCCTCACCGACCAACGGGAAGGTGTAGGCGGTGGGCTGGGCGGTGTCGCAGCCGGCGAAGCAGGGCGGGTTGGCCGGGGTGGCGAGGGCGGCCTGCGCCTCGGCGACCTCGTCTCCTCCGCAGGAGTTGACTCCGACGAAGGCGATCGCCATCAGGACCACGGCGATGATCCCGAGACGGATGGGGTTGCGGATCTTGTAGCGGGTCCGCCCGATGGTGATGGAGGCCATCAGCGGGCGCCCGGCGGGTCGATCGTCTTCGGCGTCGTCCCGCTGTCGGGGGCGGGCGAGTCGACGTCGTTGCCGGTCGCCTGCGCCAGCGCCTCGAAGACCGAGTTCAGGAGCCAGTTGAGGAAGTCGTGAACCAGCTCGGGCCGGGCCAGGTAGGCGGCGAGCAGGACGATGCCGATGATCACCGGCCCTGCGTTGACACCCTCACCGAGGCGCGACCTCATGAGCCGATCCCCGATGTGACGCCGGCCGACGCGAGGGCCCAGCCCTCGTCGGCGCGGGTGTAGACCAGGTCGATGCCGAGAGCCGTGGGCTGGGCCTCCGGGGGGAAGTAGGTCGCGATGACCGCCACCGTCGCGTCGGTCCCGTCGAAGGCGCTGATCTCGAGACTCGGCTCGCCGGCCTGTGCGCCTGCCAGGGCCTGGGCGGCGGGGGCGAGCTGGCTGACCAGGCGCTCGGCGATCGAGCGGGACCCGAGGCGCTCCGTGAGCTGCTCCACGTCCGGGCGGAGGGAACCGATCAGAGGGAAGTCCGTGGAGGCGACCTCGAGGAGGGCCTCAGCGTCTGCGTCCGGGATCAGAGGCTCGGCGAGGCCGCGGGCGTCGACGATCGTCGGCTCCCTACCCTCCGCGAGTCCGGCCGGAGGGGATACGGCGTAGGCCGGCACATCATCCCCGAGGCTGAGCCCGCTGACGGTCTGCCAGATCACCGTCCCGATTCCGATTGTCAGTAGGAGACCGAGGATCGCTGCCTTGCGTGGATCGAATCGACTCATCAGCGCGAAGTTAGCAACCACCCTCGCCGAACGCGGCGACCTTCGCTTGCGAGACCCCCGTTACGACGAGAGGGGCCCGCTGATGCCAGCGGGGCCCCTCTCACTTACATCCATACTCCCGCTCCGAGCCCTAGGCGGTGGCCAGGGCCGGCTCGGGCGTGGCGGTGGGAGCCTCGACCGCGGCGGGCAGAGCGAACATCCGCTCGCGCACGGCGGCGTCGAGCTCGGCGGCCGCCTCGGGGTTCTCGGTGAGGTAGGCCCGTGCCTTGGCGGCGCCCTGGTGGCGGCTGCCGTCGGGGAGCGTGTAGAAGGCACCGGACTTGCTCACGAGGCCGTAGCCGCGCTTGGGGTCCGAGGCGACGTCGAGCAGCATCCCGAAGGTGTCGAAGCCCTCGCCGAAGCGGATCGTGAACTCGGCCTGCCGGAACGGCGGAGCGACCTTGTTCTTGACGACCTTGATCCGGACGCGGTTGCCGATGGCGTCCGTGCCCTCCTTGAGGGTCTCGATGCGGCGGATGTCGAGCCGGACCGACGCGTAGAACTTCAGCGCCCGGCCACCGGGGGTGGTCTCGGGGGAGCCGAACATGACGCCGATCTTCTCGCGGAGCTGGTTGGTGAAGATCACCGTGCAGTTGTGCTTGGGCGTGAGACTGACCAGCTTGCGGCACGCCTTGGACATCAGGCGGGCCTGCACACCCACCGAGGAGTCGGTCATCTCGCCCTCGAGCTCGGCCTTGGGGGTCAGGGCCGCGACCGAGTCGATCACGACCAGGGCCACCGCGCCGGACTCGATCAGCTTCTCGGCGATCGACAGGGCCTGCTCGCCGTTGTCGGGCTGGGAGACCACGAGATCGGCCACGTTCACGCCGACATTGCCGGCGTACTCCGGGTCCATCGCGTGCTCGGTGTCGATGAAGGCGCAGATGCCACCGGCCGCCTGGACCTGGGCCATGACCTCGTAGCAAAACGTCGTCTTACCCGAGCTCTCGGGACCGTAGATCTCGACCACGCGACCCGACGGCAGGCCGCCGATGCCGAGCGCCTCGTCGAGGACGATCGAGCCGGTGGGAACGGCCTGGACACGCGAGCGGATCTGCTCGGGGTCCATCTGCATGATGGAGCCCTCTCCGAACTCCCTCGTGATCGTTCCCATCGCGGCGCGGAGCGCCTCGAGCTTCTTCTCATCTGCCACTGTTCGATTTCTCCTTGTCTCGGGACTGGACTGGCCGGCCTCTCGTTGACACCGAACTTACGTGTCCGGGAGCCGCCAAGGAGTGGTTCTCGCGGTCTCTGAGAAGGGTGTCGGCCGAGCCTGTCAGAGAAGCCACCGGGTGCCTCCGCCTGCGGCCTATTGTCCTCGTCCATGGCCCGAACCCGCGTACCTGACTGCCTGATGATCTGCCCGGTGTGCCCCAAGGATGAGCGCATCAGGATCAGCTTCTTCTCGAGTGCCACGAGTGTCCGATGCAACAAGTGCCGGACGAACTACCGGGCCCTGACCCAGATCGTCGCTGACACCACGCGCCAGCGCCCCGCGATGGGCGGCCGGCGCGGCTACCGGGTCACCACCAAGGACTCCGGCGGTCACGTCGCTCATCACCGCTTCGAGGCCCCTGCCGGCCTGAAGGCCCTCAGCGGCCAGCGGATCAGCATCATCTCGCGACGGGGGCGGATCATCGGTATCGCCAACCAGGCGACCGAGACCTGGTATCCGGTGCCGAACCGCTCCCTGGGCCAGGTCTCGACGCTGGCGCAGCTGGGCGGCGTCGTCGCCGCTCTCGCAATCGCCATCTACCTCGCGGTCGTCTCGGTCATCTCCCTCGGCAGCGAGGCGATCTCCGGGCTCGGCGGGCCGGCGCTGATGATCCTGGCCATCCTCGTGTTGCTCTCACCCCTCGCCGACGGCCTGCGCGCTGACGCGGCGAGGCCAAAATCCGACTGACGCGGGGTCTCACTTCTAAGGTTCGACCGATGCCTGGCCTCGCTCACATCCGTCGTCTGCTCGTCGTGACGGCGTTGATGATGCTGGCCGTCTTCCCTGCGCTCGCCACCGCGAACGCCGGTGACACGCCGGGCCTCGGCACCGGAACGCCGATCTTCAGCCCGGATCTGCCCTTCCAGCTTCCGATCCTCGCGCCGAGCGTGGGCAACAACGAAGCCTTCACCTTCAGCTGCGTCCTGCCTCCGTCGACCGAGAACTCCGACGCCTCCAGACGCGCCCAGAGCCTCGCGGTCTCAGGCGACACGCTGAGCGAGGAGGATGTCAGCACCCTTCGACGCCTGATCGAGTTCGAGCAGAAGATCTGGCGCGACAAGGACATCGAGGACGACCTGAAGCGCAAGATCGCGGCCTTCGTCGCCGACGGAACCCCCGTCGCCAGCGGCGGAGTCGATGGCGTCCTTGTCGAGAAGATCCTCAAGGACATCAAGCCGGTGCGCGAGTCGGCGAGCCCGCGCGTCCTCGCGATGCTCAACCCCGACCCCGACGTCAAGGAGGAGAAGAGCCTCCTCGCCTTCATCCCGAGCGACTGCCCGTGGAACATCGGCATCGACCTCGAGGCGCCGGGGCTCTTCGACCTCTTCGACGATCCGGGCCGGTTCTTCGTGGACCTGAGCGTCTACCTGATCTCCCAGCCGGCCAGCGCCATCTACGACACGGTCGGCCCGTTCACCTACCGCTTCACCTTCTTCACGCCGCACGTCGAGCGCGGCGAGTCGATCTTCAACACGCCGGGATTCAGCAGCGACACCGCCGATGCGGCCGCGGCGGCTCGGGGCTATGACGTCAGCCTCGCCAAGGACGCCAACGAGCAGGTGAAGCGCAGCGGCTGGCTCCAGGCCGCCGTCTGGCTGCGCACGCTCGTCTCGGGGCTCTACATCCTGGTGCTGGTCGGGGCGGCGTTCCTGTTCATGGCCCGGGGGCCGGTGCGCAACAAGATCAACGCCCTCGAAGTGGCGCCCCTGGCGTTGCTGTCGATCATCATCGTCCTCGTCGGGCCGATCCTGATCGGCTACGGCATCACCCTCAGCAACCTGACGGTCGGTGAGTTCTTCCGGATGGACGCGAGCTGCTCGGCCACGGCGGTCGGAGCATCGGGGGGACAGTGCACCACGGCCCTCCAGCAGATGAACGCGATCATCACCAGCGTGCCGAGTGGCGGGGGATGGGCCGAGGTCTTCTACCGCGCGCTCGCCCTGAACGGCGCCGCGATCGCCTTCCTCCTCTTCACGATCGTGATCCTGGTCCGGATGATCGCCCTGATCGCCCTCGTGGTGCTGCTGCCGGTCGCCAGCTTCCTGATCATCTTCGGCCGCCGCCAGCGTCAGTGGTTCGCCGCCTACGTCGCCGCTCTGGCAGTCGCGATCTTCCTGCCGGTCGGCATGGCCCTGATCCTTCGCATCGGCCTGGCGCTCAACCCGCTGACCGGTGACATCACCGCCGCCGGCACTCTCGGAGACGTCTCGACCGGGGAGCGCCTCATCGGCCTCCTGGTCCTGATGGTGACGTTCTGGGGGATGTTGAAGCTGGTCAAGTTCATCCGCGGCCTGATGGGTCAGGGCCAGGCGGGTGCGGGGTTCCGCGATCTGCGTCGGATGGGGTCGCAGGCCTCTGTCCGCGCACGGGCCGCGGGTGGCTCTGCGGGGGGCCTGATCCCGGGCCGCGGCAAGCAGGGCGAGGAGGACTCCTCGATCGCCCCGGGCCCGTCCGCGCCCTCGAACCCCATGCGTCCGGGCTTCGGCCGCCGCGGCGCCCCGGGCGTTCCGAGCACGGCTGCGGCCCTGGGAATCGGCGGAGCCGCCCAGCCGGGCGCAGACGCCGCGGCAGGCGCCGTCCAGGGCGCGGCTGTCGCGGGTGCGGCCGTCCCCACGGGCGCCGAGGGCGCCCCCATCGTCAGGACCGACACCACCGGCCGCTCGCCGATGGACGGGACCTCGCTCCTTGGCGCCGCCGGCGCGCAGGCCCAGGGCGCCACCCCGGTGCGTCGCCCCGTCTCCCGCGAGCAGTACGAGTCGGCGATGCGCGAGCGTCGCGATGACCTGTCCTCGGCTGTCTCGACCGGCTCGATGCCCCCTGCGCGCGAGTGGCTGCCGGTCCAGGACGGCGACGAGTACTACCTCGAGCAGAACATGAACTTCGACGGCGAGCCCGGCGAGGCCGCGGGCGTCGGTGCGCCGGCGGCCGCGGGCGCACGGGTCATGCGCTCCACTTCTTCTGAGGGGAGCGCCAACTCCTACGTGCCCCAGGACGACGACGGATTCGATGGACCGAGCCCGGTGATGATCGCCCGTCCGGCGAGCATGGGCGCGGTGGAGGGGCATGACCCGGAGGCAGAGGAGGCGTACGCCGGCGTCGGACACGGGGTCGGCGGCATGGCCCCTACGATCGGCGGCGGCGGTCCCTCCCCTTATGAGGCGGTCCCAGGCGCGGAGGATCTGGAGGGCCCGCTGATGCGGATGAGCTCACCCAGTCTCGGCGGCCAGGACGGCGCCTTCTTCGACGACGCCAGCGCAGGTTTCTCCGACGCCGGCGGCGCCCCGTCGGTGGACATGACCTCGTCCTCCCCGGCGGCCACCCCGAGCGGAGACGAGGGCATCGACGCCTTCTTCACCCCCGAGGAGCCCGGCGCCGGCGCGTCCACCGGTGTGGACGCCGACCTCGGCGAGCGCATCGGCGAGCGCGTCGACTCCGCCGTCGAGCGTCTCGGGGAGGGGATCACCGAGACCCACCAGGAGAGCACCGCCAGGATCGTCGACGCCACCGAGCGGAGCTCGGCGATGATCGGTGAGACGACCGATGCCGCGAGTGCCGCGGTGGTCTTCGGCCAGGCCGAGACCGCTCAGGCCATCGGCGGGCAGATCGCCGACTCCCACGCGGACATCGCGGCCGGCATGAGCCGCAACATGGGCGACCTCCAAGAGTCCCTGTCGTCCGCGATCGAGGGCGGGATGGCCGGTTCAGCCACCGTCCATGGTGAGCGGATCGCGATGCTGCTCGCCGGCGGCGACAAGGAGATGGGCGGGATCTCCGACCTGGCGCGCAACCTCGGTGAGCGACACGACGAGATGCGCTCGAGCCTCGCCGACATGAGCGAGCGGTTCTCGCTGGCCAGCCGGGCGGAGCGCGAGGCGATGATGACCACGATGCTGAGCCGCTCCGCTGAGCTCCGCCAGCTGCGCCAGGAGATCTCCGGCGGCCACCTCGCCACCGACGAGCACGTCCGCGCGCTCGGCCTCGGAGGAGTCGCCGACGATGTCGATGAGTCTCTGCGGGTGATGGACCAGAGCTTCGCCGCCCAGCAGCAGTCGCTCGAGGCGATGATCGACCGCATGCGCTCCTGAGATCTCCTCCGCGGCGGAGGGAGATTCTGGCCCCCGCGCGCCGGGCTCACCCATCATGAGCTCGAGCTATGGCACGCCAACCGACCAGACTTCCCTCGGGCCTGAACGACGAGGGCTACTTCCTCACCACGAGCATGATCTCGCTGACCCTGCGTCAGCTGATGGCCCTGCTCGGCGGCGGAATGCTCTTCTATCTCGGCGCTGAGATCCTGAACAACTTCCTCCCCGGGCCGATCGCCTGGGTGCTCGCGCTTCCGATCCTGCTGACAGGGGTCGCGTTCGCCTTCATCAAGCGCAAGGGGCGCCCGATCGACGACTGGCTCGGCGACAAGCTGCGATTCCTGATCGAGCCGACCGTCTACACGATGCGCGACCCGAACGCCGAGGAGCCCGAGAGCGACGAGGCGGAGTGGACCGAGGAGAAGATCCGTGGCTGAGTCATCGGTCCTCGACCTCGTCCCGGTCTGGCGGATCCTCCCCGAGGCCGGTCAGAGCGATGGCGCGATCCTGATCATGCGCGACGGCAGCTTCCGGATGATCATGCGCGCCGGCGCCGTGAACTTCGACATGAAGTCGCCGAGCGAGCAGGGCGCGATCTCGGACGCCTTCGGGGCGCTGCTGAACTCCCTGAGCGCCGACTTCCCGCTCCAGATCCTGGTCCACACCAAGAACCTGGACGCCAACAGCTACATGCGCCAGTTCGAGTCGCGACGGCGGGACACCACCCTGCCGGCGCTGACACGGGCCCTGATCGAGGACCACTGCACGCACTTCGAAGCCCAGGTGCGCGACCACAATCTGCTCCAGCGCGAGTTCTACTTCGTGGTCCCCTACGGCGTGGAGACGACCAGCATCAAGAAGGGCTCGGACTCCCTTCCGGGGTGGTCGATCATCAAGGCCCTGATCACGCCCGACGACTCGCGCTTCGAGCCGAAGATCGACGCCCTGAAGCTCGACATCGTCCGCCAGCAGCTGGACCTGCGAGCCCACCAGCTGGAGGGCTATCTGGGCCGGATCGAGATCCCGAGCCGGCGCCTCAACTTCTTCGAAGTGCGCGAGCTCCTCTATGAGATGTACAACCCCGACGCCGCCCGGCGCCAGCGACAGCGATCCGTGCCACGCTCGGACCGCCTCTTCTCCGGGCCGCGCCGTGTCGTCGCCGAGGACGCCGGCCGCCGCGCCGCGCCGGCCTCGACGCCGAACGAAGCCCCCCAGGTGCTGCGCGCCCGGCCGGTCGAGACGACCCCCCGCCCCGCCCCTCCGCGTCCTGCCCCGCCGCGGGCCGCTCCTGCTGATGACCGTCCCGAGGAAGGTCGCCGGCGCGCCCGGCCGACCGCGGGATCCCCGCCTGCCGCGCCAGGTCACGCTGCCCCGGATGAGCGCCGTCGTTCACGTCCGGCCGCTCCGGCGCCGGCGTCCAACGAGCCTCCGCGCATCGGCTGAGCCGCCCCCTGGGCGGTAGCGAGATTGCCCTCCTGCCGATCCCGGGCGGCGCACTATCGCGGTCTCATGGGATTCCATCCACTCAAGAACCTCAAGGACGCGATCGCCGCTGAGCCCGATGAGGGCCCGGTCCTCGAGGACGAGGAGGTCCATGAGGATCCGCTTCTCGAGCGGGGCGCCATGGAGGTCCGGCGGATGGTCGCCCCCCAGTCCTTCGTGGTCAACCAGTACCACCTGAGGGTGGGCGGCGAGTTCTGCCGCACGCTCTGGATCCAGACCTACCCGCCGACGGTCCAGGACAACTGGCTCGGCCCGCTCTTCCTCTGGCAGGAGGTGATGGACGTGAGCATGTTCATCAACCCGCTCGAGACCGACCGGGTGCTGCGCAACCTGCGTCAGCTCGTGAACCGCGACGAGGCCCAGCTGACCGTCTTCGACGAGCAGGACAAGGACCGCGACTATGCCCTCGAGCGTCGCTACGCCGACAACCAGAAGTTCATCGCCGCGCTCGAGAACGACCAGACCCGGGCGTTTCAGATCTCGATCATCATCACCCTGCGCGCCCGCAGCGAGGCGCAGCTTGACGCGATCTCGGAGATGCTCGAGCGGCGCCTGTCGATGTGCCACATCTCGCGCGCGGACCTGCGCCACAAGTCGGGATTCATCTCGACGCTGCCCCTGCTCGACAACCGCCTCAGCGACATGTTCGCGGTGACCAACATGCAGACCCAGGGCGTCCAGACGATGTTCCCCCTGACCTCGTCTGACATCGCCCACCCGACCGGCGTCCTGCTCGGCGTCAACATGATCACCCGCTCGAACGTGATCGTGGACCGCTTCCTGCAGCCGCTGATCGCCAACCCGACGATGGCGATCCTCGGGGTGCCGGGCTCGGGCAAGAGCTACGCCGCCAAGTCCGAGATGCTGCGCTGGAACGTGCTCCACGGCGTGCCGGTGATCGCCATCGACCCCCAGAACGAGTACGACCGGCTCTGCGAGGGCCTGGGCGGGCAGTTCGTGGACATCTCCGCCGACAGCCGCGACAAGATCAACCCGCTCGACTTCAGCCACCAGGTCGGCTCGGAGACCAACGCCCTCCAGCAGAAGCTGACGTTCATGATCGGCATGGTCGAGGTCCTGCTGCGCGCCGGCTCCCGCGAGCGGCCGCCGCTCACCGACTACCAGCGGGCGATCCTCGAGCGCGCCCTCCAGGCGCTCTACAAGCGCCACGGCTATGAGATCCGCTCGATCCAGTCCCAGCAGTCCGCGACGCCCGAGAACATGCCGCTGCTCGGGGATCTCTATGACTCCCTGGTGCGGCTGGACCGGATCTCCTCGACCAAGGACGCCGCCTTCCACGCCCAGATCACCCCGTTGATCGTCGGCATGGGGCCCTACGTCAACAGCGGCGCCTACTCGGGCATGTTCGACCACCCGACGACGGTCGACCTGAGCTCGCACTTCATCGTCTTCAACATCCAGAAGCTCGAGGACTCCCTCCTGCCGATGGGCATGTACCTGATCCTCGAGTTCCTGCGGACGGCCCTGTTCACCCTCCGTCAGATGCACTCGGGCAAGAGGCGCCTGCTCTACGTGGACGAGGCCCAGCGCCTGATGGACTTCCCCGAGACGAGCTCGTTCCTCGACTGGGTGGCCCGGACGGCCCGTAAGTTCAACGTCGGCCTCACGGTGATCACCCAGAACATCGAGGGCTTCCTTCTCGACGCGAACGGCCAGGAGAACCGCGCCGGCCGCGCGATCCTCGCCAACTGCGCGACCACCCTGATGCTCCGCCAGCACGCGAACTCCCAGGAGGTGCTCTCCAAGGCCTTCCGGCTCTCACCCGCCGAGGCTCAGCACCTGGCGACCTTCGGCCCCGGTGAGGGACTCCTGAAGGTCGGCGATGAGCGGTGCTGGGTCACGATGACGAACATGACCAGCCCCCTCGAGCACCGGATGATCACCACCAACGCCTCCGAGGTCGCGAAGATCCACCGCGAGATCGAGGCTGCCGACCAGCAGCGTCAGATCGGCAGCGGCCCCCGCCGCTGAGCTCCCGGGGGCGCCGGCTCCGCGGCGGCCCCCTACTGCTGCCTGATCGCGAGTGCCTCGGCTGTCTTGCAGCGCCGGCAGTCCGCGTCCCCGCAGCCGATCTTCGACTCGGCGACGCTGATGCTCTCGCGGAGAGACGCGATGTCGCGCGCGCGCTTCTGCTTGCTGGCCTTCCCCATCGCGGAAAGGGCCAGGACGAGGGCCACCGCGAGGACGGCCCCGCAGCCGGCGAAGATCAGCGGTAGGAAGCTGTCCTCCCCCGCGGACGTGTCCACTCCTGAGACTCGCATTCCAAGCGTCCAGCCACCGAACGCCGCGGCGCCGATCAGCAGAAGCGAGAGCCGAAACAGGGCGTCATCGGAGAAGCCGCCGACGGATTCCTCGATCTTCTTCGCGAGCTTCGCCTTGTCGGCGGCGATCGCGCGCTCGATCGGCTCTTCCGGACCGTGGGTCTCCCGCGCCTTCCTCAGCCGGATGAGGTGCTGCTCACGGCTGGTTCGCTCGAGGTCGGCTTCTGCTTGTCGCCTCCGGCGGACCTTCAGCGCAGCGCGCTCGGCTTCCTCGCGGGCCTCGCGGGCATCGATCTCCTTCGCGGCCTCCCCGGCCGATGCGGCCGCCCGCTCCCGGCACCACACGCAGGTCCTCACGGGCTTCGTCCAAGACTCGACCTCGGCCTCGATCACCCGCGGGCTGGGGCCGGAGGGGTACGGGTAGTTGCTGCTCAGGCCGTTGTGAGTCGTCGCCATCAGGACCGGGACCTGGACCGTCACGGGGACATGGACCGGGACGAAGGGAGGACTATGTATCGGTTGCCCCGTCGGGGCGAAGCCGATCACGGGTCCCGGCACCATGTGGGTCTGGGTGTAGGTGTGTCCCACCTCCCCGACCTCCACGCTCAGTAGGAGATGATCCTCGCACCGGCGCTGCCCACACTCCTGGCAGGCGACCGATCCACGAAGGCTCTCGCAGGTCTGGCAGGTGAAGCGGGCGCCGCTCATGGCTGGTTCCGTTCCTCTGAGCACGTCGTCCCCGGTGAACTCGACCTAGCGGAGCCCTTTGGATCCGCGGTCGTGGAATCTACGGACCGACCGGCATGGACAGAACTGGACGTCCGTACAGTCGCCTCGTCGGCCGCCGGCGGCCCGTCGCTGTGTGATGACCTGCCTTCGGCAACATCGGAGAGTGCTGTGTGGCAGTGGATGACCCTAGGGGACCAAGGATCACGGTCGGCCGTCCGGCCAGGTAAGTCCCGGCGGTCGGGGAGTCGCCCTTGCGCGGATGCGAAACGGGCCGGGGCACCTGCAAGCGTCGGTAAGATCATCACATGACGGACCTGGTTCTCGAAGCCGATGAGAGTGTCGGAGGTGGCGACCTCTTCCTCGGTGAGGATGTCGATCTCTCCGATGAGACGGTCCTTCGCAACCTCCAGCGCGTGATCGAGGAGGTCGTCGGCAGCGCCCGTGGTGTCCGCATCAGCGTCCTGTCCGCCGACCAGTGGCTGACGGCGGTGGACCGCCTCGTCCCCGCCTCTCTGCGCCGCGGGGTGCGTCAGCACTTCCACATCCTCGCGGACCCGAAGAAGCGCGGTCATCTGCTGGTCGGGCCGGCGACGCTGGCGGGCCTGAACGAGAAGTCCTGCCAGATCACCGCGGAGGTGACCTACGCGATCCTGAAGTCGGGGACGCCGGCTCCGCCACCCCTGTATCAGCGCGGCTCGGCCGATCTGCTCGCCGAGGAGGTCGCCCAGCGGATCGAGGTGCCGATCTTCACGCACAACTACCCGCGCGAGGCCCGGTTCTGTGCTGAGATGATCTCGATGCTCCAGATCGACCACGCCGGCTTCGAGCGACGCGAATGGCTCGGGACTCTCATGACGAGTCCGCGTCAGTTCTTCCTCGCGGTTCGCAAGTCGCGCTTCAGTGACAGGCTGCTCGAGGCCGTCAAGCAGGACGAGGCCCTTCTCGCCCGGCTCGAGGCTCCACGGCGCCCGGCGCTCGTGGCCGCCCTCGCCTCCACGGAGATGACACACGACGATCCGCTGGTTCGGCTGACCGAGCGCCTGCTCGTGGCCTACCGCGCCGAGGCCAAGGTCGCCTGATGGCCGATCTCGGTCAGTTCCCCTCAGACAGCGGCGAGGAGGTCGAGGACCTCCTGCGCGAAGGCCGGCCGCGCCTTGCCACCCAGGCCCTGATCGACGCCTTCGCCGACTGCCTGCCCGAGCTCCCCCTTCGCTTCAGCCTGCTGCTGGTGCGGGTGGACGAGCAGACGGCTCTCGAGGTCGCCCAGGGCATCCGCCGGGGCGACAAGGTCTCCCTCACCCTCACCGACGGGCCCCGCGAGGCCCTCAGCGTCTACTGGGGTGCGCGCCGGGTCGGGGACCTGGCCGCCTCGGACCGCGAGCTCGTGCTCGAGTTCGGCGAGCACCGCGCGCTCTACACGCCCCGCGTGCTCGAGATCCTCTTCCGCCCCGGAGCCGGTGGTGGACTCCAGACCTTCGCGATCGAGCTGGTGCGGCCCGAGCAGCGTCGCTGCCCGCGCTGCGGCAGGACGATGCCCGCGCGCTCCGGCCACCGCTGCAAGACCGACCCCGAGATCGAGGCGCGCCCCGGTCAGCCGGCGGTCGCCCTCCACGGCCCCCTGGCCTCGCTGATCAGCGACAGGGACAGCCGGCGCCGCTCACCCCGCTAGGGGCCCCGTTACCGGACCTCGCCGGGCCCGACGCGTGCCGGTAGTGCTCTGCCGTCGATCGGGGATACTGATGCGGCCAGGCATCAGGCCACTCAGCGTCCGTCGCGGGGGCTCACCATCGACCACCAGACCCGCGGACTCCTCCGAGCTCTCCGCATCGACCAGGTGCCGTCCTCTCCGGCGCGGCCCTCAGGACGGGTGCTGGCCGGACCAGAGTCCCGTCGCGAGATGCCGATCGATGAGCGCCTCCAGGTCGTCATCCTCCACCTCGAAGAGGGGCGTAGGCGCCGGGGTCGCCCCCAGGTTGACCAGCAGCTGGCCGAGCCTCATGTCGGGGACGGCGTCCCAGGCGACGGCGAGCTTGCCGAGGATGCGCTCCATCCGCTCAGGGTCTCTCATCGTTCAGCTCCTCCGGTGCCGCCGGCCACGCAGCCGGCGGAGCGAACATCCGCTCACGCACGGCGCGTCGAGCTCGACGGCCGCCTCCGGGTCCTTGCGTGGATCGACTCGGTTCATCCGCGCGAAGTTAGCAACCGCCCCAGCCGAACACGGGCGACCTTCGCGTGCAAGCCTCCTCGTGACCGCGCAAGGGCTCCGCTGATGTCATCAGTCCCACCTGCTCCTGGAGGTGCGGGGTGATCCTCCCATCGCTGGGGGCCGCGCTCTCTGCTGCCGCGGACCAGGTCGGCCACCCGGCAGCAGGCGTCGCGCTCTACCCCTCCGCCGGCGCCGACACCATGCCTCTCATCCAGCTGTCCAAGGCCCGTTGCCTGGCTGCGATCGGTGATGGACCTCAGGCGGTCGGCGTCTTCGCCTACGTGGACAACCAGCCGGTGCTCGAGCCGCGGGCCCAGCTGGCCTTCAAGGATGCGCGTACCTCCATAGAGACGGCGCAGTCCATCCCCGTTTCCATCGCGGGTCGCCCCGCCTGGATGCTGAGTGTTCGCGTGACGAGCCATTCGGAGCGATGGTCGACGGTCTGCGCGGTGATCCGCATCGAAGCGGACAACAGCGTCGTCGCATCCTGGTGCGAGAAGGAGGGTTGGAGGCCGGACATCTTCATCGGTGTCTGCGATGGATGCGGCGCCTTCGGCGGCAACCAGGGCAGATGCGTCAACGCGCTCCACGGCTCAGGGTTCCTCGGTCCACAGACCCCCGACTGGTGGATCACCGACCACTTCCCCAGTGCGGAGCCGCCCAGGTTCGAGGGATCCCACGTCCTCAGCACCGAGGACGGATTCCCCTATGCGCTGCGTCGAGTCGCGCGCATGGGAGGGTGGCCGGGTGGGTACGGGCGCTGGCACCCGGAGGTCCGCGGCAGCACCCTCTACCGCGTCGAGCGGGTCGGCGAGACCCTGTCGATCTTCTGAGTCGGTGTGGCCTCACTGACCGCCTGGGACAGCCGGTGCCGGACTCCCACGCGGGACCCGGGGCCTGGGGCCGACCTCACAGGCGCCCCGACGGGGCCAACGCTCTAGACTTGCCGGCGGCCGAGAGGCCACATCCTGGAACGCGTGAGAGAGGACCTCGACGGTGGGTCTGTTCCGGAGCAGGGAGGTCCGCGACCATGAAGCGCGCACCGCGCGGCTCGCGGATGTCGGATTGGACCACCTGGTGGCTATCCAGGGATGGCTTCCGACCTCGAACCTGACCGACTCCCTCACGTCCTACGCGCGGGCGTGTCAGCCATTCTTCGCGGCCGTCACGCTCGGGGGAGCGGCGACGACAGCCCATCTCATCGCGAGCCGGCCGCAGCTCCAGAGATCCGGGAAGGATGGCGGCGATCTCGTCCCCGACATCTACGCCAGGGCGATGCACGTTGTCGCGATACGTCTTGGCCTGGCTCTCCTGGATGGCGCGTCATCTCCCGAGCGCGACGCCCTGACGTTCACCTGCACCCAGGTTCTGATGAGGCCATCAGGCGACGGAGTCTTCAACGAGATCCTCGAACTCTGGCCTCGGAGCACCGGCGCGGACAGGCTGGGACAGGCAAAGATCCAGGCCCCGTGGCTCCTGGCTCCGCTCGGCCTTGACGAGGACCCTCTCGCTCTTGATCAGGCCACCGAGCAGATCTCTTCCGGGGCGAGGATGGCCGCCAGCTGGCTTCGGGAGAAGGGGCCCTCGGGCTGGTATCTGACCCGGGTCCCGCTCGCAGATCTCCAGTAGGCCCGCTTGCCCTATCCGCTGCGGGTGAGGCAGCTGGGCAGCCGGGAGAACTCCCAGCGGCCCTCGCCGGCGCGGAGCAGGCCGACCGCCTGGAGCAGGCGCAGGTGCTTGCGCGCCATCGCCGCTGACTGGCGCGGCTCCGAGGTCTCGGGGTCCATCTCCAGGAGGTTGGCGCGCAGGGCGAGCCCCTCGGCGTCGAGCATCAGGCCGGTCTTCTGCTGGACGAGCACGAGGACCAGGAACGAGCGGTAGACGTGGGCGGTGATCCCCGCCGGGCAGTCCTTGGCCAGGGATGCGTAGGCGTCGAGCTTCCCCTCGGCCTCGATCGCCTTGACGGCGCCGAGTGACATCCGCGTGCGGAGCACGGCGGCACGCTGACGCGCGAGGCGCAGTGCCTCCTGGCTGCGGAAGCGGTAGATGCCCTCGACCGGGTCCTCTGCAGGAAGCAGCTCGGCCCAGGTGATCAGGTCCTCGGGGCGGCAGTCGAGGAGCTTCGCGAACTCCGCGCGGCTCATCTCGACATAGGCGACGCGCCCGTCCGGACTAAGCGCGCGTCGAGCCACGGCCCCTCCTCATCCGGGAACCGCTGAGCGCGGTCAGGAAGACACCGAGCACATAGCCCCCGAGGCCCATGACAAGGGCCGCCACCGGCTGGAGCTGATGGACGAGGGTGAGCATGACCACCGCGCAGGTCGCGAGCGCCAGCGCGTTGATCAGGCTGAGGAAGCTGAGGCGGAGGGCCGCCCGCAGGAACTCGGCGGACATGTGGACGCTGAGCATCAGGAAGATCAGCGGGCACATGAAGGTGATGGCGTAGAAGCCGACCTCCGCGTAGTCGCTGAAGTCCCCCAGCCGGCTGTCGAAGGCGGCGGCGAGCCAGAACGGCACCTCGAGATCGCCGAGCGAGGCGAAGAGGTCGCGCCAGATCCCGTAGAAGGCGGCGGTGATGGCCATCGCGAGGATCAGGCCCCCGCGGACCGAACGCTCCTCGGCCTTTCGGGCCTTGTGGACGCTGTCGAAGATGATGGTCTCGGCCTCGACCTCGGCACGCAGGGAGTCGAGGTCCCTCGCCGACAGGGGGGACAGCACCGCGGCGAAGGGATCCGACGGCTCGGGGTCGGCGGTCGTCGCGACGGGCTCGGGGCGGTGCCGGCGCAGCAGGCCGCCCACGCGCTCGCCGAGGCCGGCGCGCACGGAGAAGCCGAGCCGCTCGGGAGCGTCATCGACGGTGATCTCCGCCTCCTCACCCACCGGCTCCGGCGCCCGGTCGAACTGACGGGGCTCCGGAGCGACGCGCGGCGGACCGACCGCGGGCGGCTCGAAGAGGAGGTCCTCGAAGGAGGAACCCCTCAGTGTCTCGATGTCGACCCGCTCGATGATCGGCGGGACCTGCGGTGTCGCCATGAACGTCAGTCCTTCGGCGCGGTTGACGCTGATGAGAGTAGGACCGCGCCGCACTGACACACCGGGTTTGGTGATCTCGGTGTGAAAGCCGGTGCCGGGCGCGCTCTGACAAGGCGAAAGTCGGCAGGAAGCGGGATGGCTACCGCATCCTCGCCCTCATATGTCAGCGCACGAGCCGAAGACGCCCCCCGGCGCGGTGAGCGGCCTGGTCGGGCGTCGCGGTCCGGTGCGCGACGTCGAGGCCCAGGACGCCGCGCCGCTCCTCGACACGACCGAGAACGCCCCGCAGCGGCTGATCGACCCGAACCTCCTCACCGACGAGCTCGATGAGGCAGACCTCGAGGGTGCCCCGGCAGCGGCGGCGCAGTCCACCCGATCGCGTCCGAGCTCGGCACCGCCCGCGACCCAGGCCACCGCCGTCCCGCCTCCGGCCCCGGCCGCCCCTTCGCCGCCGCGGCCCTCCACGCCCCCTGCCGCGCCCGCACCCCCCGTCAGCTCCGGCGAGCCGGGCGGCAGCGAGCTGCGCCGGCGTCGTTCGCGCTCGGCACCGCCGGGGTCGGACGCCCAGGCGCCCGCACCTCCCCCCGCTCCCGTTCCGCCCAGTCCTGTTCCGCCGGCGGGTGATCCCTGGAGCGAGGTCGGCGACCAGTTCGACAGCGTCACCGGCGCCCGTGAGGCGATCACGCCCGAGGACGAGGGCGATCTCGGCTGGGCGCTCGGCGACGAGGAGGAGGCCCAGACCGCAGAGGTCCCGGACGAGATCTCGGTGTCCGGCGTCTTCGACGACGAGTCATGGATCGACGCGCCGCCCGACCTCGCCTACCCGGCGCGGGCAGACGCAGCAGAGGCGGATCTTCCGGCGCGCAGTGCCGCGCAGCCGCCCGCGCGCGATCACGAGGAGTACTTCCCGGAGGAGGCCGGCCGCGAGTCGGATCCCCCGGGGTTCGCCCTCAGCGACTACCTCGCCCGCCTCGCCGCGGATGAGGACGAGGACCCCATCTCCGGGGCGCCTCCGATCATCAGCACCGAGCAGCCCTCGCCCCGCAAGCGTCGTGGAGAGGCCGTGGACGCACGGCCGCCCGCGCCGCCCGCCGGACGGGACATCTCCCCGCCGAGGGAGGACGCTGGCCCCTGGGCCGGGCAGGACCTCTCCGAGCCCGAGCCCGTCGACGGCCCCGGCTACCCCAGGGACGACTCCGCCGCCTCCGAGGGCGAGGAGCCGGCCGCCAAGAAGAGCCGCCGCCCGGGCAAGGGCGCCCGGGCCGCCGCCCTGCGCCGGGTCCGCGCGTCACGCCGCGGCGCCCAGCCGACGGCCGACGTCGACGCGTCCGACTTCTGGGACGACACGCCCGGTGGTCCCGCCCCGCAGCCCGACGGGCCTGAAGAGCAGAGCATGGGCGTCGAGGGGCTCCGGGGTCTCGGCGGCCCTCCGGGCGACGGTGCCCAGGAGTCGAAGCTGGCGGTCTCCGCCTCACGGGGCGTGTTCGGCGGGCACCCCGCTCTCAGCCTGATCAGTCCGAACCTCACGCCCCACGAGGACGAGCTCAACGACGCGCTGACCGCCTTCAGCCTTCTCGATCCGGGGATGGTCGGCTTCATCCGCGTGGACTTCCGGGCCTACCCGGAGTTCAAGGGCATCTCGCGGGCCTACGTCCAGGCGCTTCGCACCGGGCAGAACCCCGAGCCCCAGAAGAGCGGCGGCCGTCTGGTCTTCGGCTCGCTGATCTGGGTCCTGAAGACGCTCAAGTACTACGCCAACCAGGACGGCTCCCGGGGCATGCCGCCCCCGCGCGCCCCTTGGATGCGCGCCCCGGTGGTCGTCCTGTCAGCGAAGGACATGACCGATGAGACGCGCCAGGCGATCCGCGACGCCGAGCGCAAGTCGCAGGCGGTCTCCCACTACGAGACGATGCTCAGCATCGGCGTGGTCGGCCCCTCGAGTGAGAGGGCTGAGCTCGAGCGGATCCGGCTGAGCGTCGAGAGCGGCTTCGACGTCTACTCGACGCCGCACCAGCGTCTGGTCTGGGCGGAGCGCAACGGCCTCGACGCCCTGATCGGCTTCATGCCTCCCGACCAGGAGCGCCTGCTGGTGCTCGCCGCGGACGAGCTCGCCGAGCTCGCGCGGGTCCCCGACGCACTGACACGTCCCCAGGGCGTGATCATCGATCGCGCGCGGATCAAGCCCCTGCCGCCGACCAACCCGGTGGTCATCAAGAACCCCCTCGATCCCGACGGCGGGAAGATCCCGCTGGGCGTCGTCAACCGCGGCACGGACGACGAAAAGGTCATCGGAATGCGCAATTCCGAGCTCGACCAGCACCTGTTCATGGCGGGCAGAACGGGGACGGGCAAAAGTGTGGCAATTGATACAATGTGCCCGACGCGAGATGGATACAAGCAGATGGGAGACATCGAGGTCGGAGATTTCGTCTTCGATGAGAAGGGCCAGCAGTGCCGTGTCACCCACGCCTGGCCGATCAGGTATGACCGCCCGTGCTACGAGATCGTCTTCAACGACGGCACCACTATCGTCGCCGACGAGGACCACAACTGGCTGACCGAGACATGGGCGGCACGTAAGTCGGCCTCAGAGGCGAAAGGCCGGGACACGAGGTCCGCCGCCCCGGCGCCGGCCTGGCTCGCGGCGGTCGAAGCCCTCGACCCCGAGGGACCCCCGATGACCAAGGCCGAGGTCGACGCCCTCGGGGTAACGAAGAGCGCCATCCACCAGATGAAGTACGCCGGCACGCTGACACCGTGCGGGAAGACCGACGTCGTCCTGACCCGCGTCTATGACGGGGTTGAGAAGATCTCCACGCGCAAGGCGGACGTCTACAGCCGCCCTGAGCTCATCGCCGCGCTCCGCGAGCGCGCCCTCGGCCCCGGCCGGGATCAGTCCCACAAGCGCGAGCGGGCCAGCGTCAAGACGACCAAGGAGATCATCGAGACCCTGAACGCGACCTACGACGGCCGCCCCAACCACTCGATCGACCTCGCCGGCGCCGCGGACTACCCCGAGGCAGACTTGCCGATCGGGAGCTACACCCTCGGTGCCTTCCTCGGAGACGGGACGTCGCTTTGTTCGACCATGACGAGCATGGACCCCGAGGTCAGGGAGAACATCGCGGCAGAGGGACACCTCACGTCGGATCGCGCGCCGTCCGGAGGAGGCTGCCCCCAGTTCGGCATCCTCGGCATCCGGCCGGCGCTCCGCGCACTCTCGCTGGACACGACCGGCTCCAAGCACATCCCGGACATCTACAAGTTCTCGAGCATCGAGCAGCGTTGGGCACTTCTCGAGGGCCTGATGGACACCGACGGCTCGGCGGACAAGCGCGGGGTGCTTGAGTACTACTCGACCAAGAAGCGCCTGGCCGAGGACGTCCTCGAGCTCGTCGCCTCCCTCGGCCTGCTCGGTCGCATCCGCTCCAAGCGGGCCATGCTGAACGGCCAGGACTATGGCGAGACCTACACGGTCTCGTTCTCGTCCCCGCGCCCGGTCTTCCGGATCCCGCGTAAGCGTGAGCGCCAGAGCACCGTCGGCCGGATCACCAACCGGCTGATCGTGGACGTGCGCCCTGTGCCCTCGGTCCCTGTCCGCTGCATCGCGGTGGACTCCCCGAGCCACCTGTTCCTGATCGGCCGCTCGTATGTCCCCACCCACAACTCGGTGGCGATGCAGTGGCTCGTCCACGGGGCGATCAAGGCCAACTACCCCGTGGTCGTGGTGGACCCCCACGGCGCCCTCGGTGACGACATCGTCCGCAACACGATCCTCTACGCCCCGGAACGCCTCGAGGACCTGGTGATCGTCGACTTCAGCGACGAGATGTGGCCGGTCGCCCTGAACCCGCTCGACATCACGCACAAGGACCAGGTGGAGCCGACCGTGGGGTCGGTGAAGGAGATGCTGGCCCGGCAGATGTCCCTCTCCGGGGACTCGGCGCCTCGAGCGGTGAACTTCGCGACCCAGGCCCTCTCGGTGATGACCGAGGCGAACCTCTACACGAGCGACCCGGACACCAAGCTGACGCTCCTCCATGTCCCCCGGTTCTTCGCTGACTCCGAGTTCCGCCAGCTCCTGATGAACTTCTGCTCGAACCCCTCGACACGGGAGTCCTTCGACCCAGAGCAGGGGCTCTTCGAGCAGCTCTCGGACAAGCAGCGGATCGAGTACTCGGCGCCGATCATCCGCGCCTTCCAGCCCCTCTCGAACTCACGCTCGTTCGCCAACGTGTTCGCCTCGGGTCAGAACCGCCTCGACTTCAACCGCCTCGTCGGCGAGGGGAAGATTATCATCCTCAAGCTGTCGCACTTCGGCGGCCAGGGTGAGCTCGCGAGCTTCGTCGGCTCGCTCTCGATCCCCTACCTCCTGCAGGGCATGAACAGCTGGGGTCGCACAAAGGACCCGGACACCGGTGAGTACCGCGGCCGGGGGTTGCGCCTGTTCATCGATGAGGCGCCGACGGTCTGTGGCCCGAACTCCTCGGCGGTCACGATCCTCGCCCAGGCCCGTAAGTGGGACCTCGGACTGATCGCCGCGTGCCAGTTCCCCCGTCAGCTGGACCGCTCGGTCGAGGAGGAGTTCTACGCCAACACGGCCTCGAAGATCTGCCTCGCGCTCGACCCGCAGGGTGTCGGCGGCATGGCCCGCTCGCTCGCCGGCGACTCGGGGCTGATCACCTCCAACGACGTGGTCGCCCTCCCCAACTACGCCGCCTACCAGAACATCCTCCTGTCCTCCGAGGACGGCTCCAAGTACACCTCCGGCGTCTTCGCGGTCCAGACCCTCCCCCCGATGGACGTGGTGGCCGGCCGCACCGAGCCGTTCGGCGAGAAGGAGAAGAAGATCCTCGAGCAGGTGCGCGAGCGGTCGCGCGCGCTCATCTGCAACCCCCGCGATGTGATCGAGGCCAAGCGCAACCGCGACGTCGAGGACATCCGGAGCGCCCTCGTCCAGGCGCTCGCCGACCGCGCCGGCGATCTCCCCGGTGCCCAACGAGCGGCGGAGCCCCAGAAGATCACGGCGCTCGACCTGGACGACGACGACATGATCGGCGGCAGTGACTGGTTGTCGGAGCTCAGCTGACCTCTCTCAGCTGAGTCCTCGCCCCGGGGCCTGATCGCCCGTCGACGGCGACCGCGGCCAGCGATTGGGGGCGGCGGGAATGCCGGGGTGTCGCGACGCCGGCGAGCTGCCAAGCGTGCGCGAACAGCACCCGGCTCGGATAGGATCCGGCTCGCGTACTTGCCTTCCAGGGATTGGCGGGGGTGTGGTGTCAGCGGGACGCTCATCCACTCGGATTTCGGGGGTCGCAGCATCCCTGGTCGCCATGACGGCACTGGGCGGGCTGCCGGGAGCGGCTGCGGCCGCGCTCAGCCCTGTCCCGGAGGGCCCCTACGGCGCGGTCGAGCGGATCGTGCCTGCCGAGGACGCGCCCCGGATCCTCATGGTCGCTCGGACCGGATTCGACGGGGAGGACCCGGGCCGGCAGGAGCGGCACCACCTGTGGGCCGCCAACGACGACGGCTCGAACCCCGTACGCCTCACCGGTCCCGCAGGCACGGGGGACATCATCCCCATCGGGATCACACCAGACGGGGCCAGGGTCGCCTGGGCTGAGAGGGCTCCTGAGCCGAAGTCCCCGTTGCTCTATTACAGGGGCACTACCGATGGTGCTGTGAAGGAGCTGATCGGTCGCGGTTCCTCGTTCCCGTCCGCATCCCTCGAGACGGCCGGCACGGCCTCTCTGTCGGACGACGGGGCGATCGTGGCGCTCGCCCGCGCGCGCGCCGGGACACAGGGCCGCGCGAGGACCCCGAGCACCTCGGTCCGGCTGGTCGTCGCGCCGTGGGGCTCCTCGACGTTCCGGACCACACGGCGCTTCAGTCTCCTTGCCTCCACGAACGAGTACCCCTCCGCGGACGGGCGGGTCAACTGCCTCGTGCTCCGGAGCGCCGGCGGCCTGCGACTCGCGACCGTGGGACCGGATCCCTTGCGGGTCGTGGTCGGGCCGCCTCGTAGGACGCGACTGGGCAACACGACCATCTGCCTGACGTCCAACGATGGAACAACGGCGGTCGCTCTCACCGATCGCGCGGGACGTGCTCACCTGCTTCGACGAACGGGAGGCAGGAACTCGGAGTTCGCGCTGCCGCGCTTCTCCCGCAATGGAGCTTCGCTGGTCGGCCTCTCCCCGACGGGGCGCCACGCCCTGGTCAGCGTCCGGACAGATGTGCCGGACACGAGCGGAGGCGCCGACCAGCTGGTCGAGATCGTCGACCTCCAGACCCGCCGTGCCCGCATCATTCGGCTGCCGTTCGACGCGGTGGACAGTCCGACTGCGCTGTCGGACGACGGCAGGTACGCGGTGTATGTCATCCGCACGCCGAGCCGATCGGTCCTCTGGGTCGTCCGGCTGAGCAGCGGGCAGATCACCAAGATCCCGCTGGAGGCAGGGCACTCGGGCACCGGTGTCGCATTCACCCCCGATTCATCACGCATCGTCCTGTCCTCGTCGAGCGTCACCTCACAGAAGACGATCTCAGTCGATGTGCGGGGCGCGGCGCCCGTCATCCTCATCGCGCGCACGGGCACGGTGACCTACGTCCGAACGAACGACGGATCTCGAGCCTGGGCTCTCTACGCGCCGCCCTTCAGCTCGGGCCCAGCCGCCTTCCGGGTCCCGTTCTGGACTCTGGCCACCGCTGAGATCGGACGACTCCCCGTCGTCCCCTGATGCAGGGCTGCGGCCCGGCAGGGTCGCAAGGCAGCCGGATCGAAGTACCCGGTGCGATGTCAGCTGCCGCGGGAGTCCGTCCAGGCCCTACCTGAGGGGTCATCGGCCCTCACGCCCACTCGCCGGGTAGGCGGGCTGGGCTCCGTCGGGGTGCGTCCGTGGGCCACCCGTCAGCCCCTGGCGCCATAAACGGGAACGCCGGCGATCGACCGTCCTACGGTGGATGGGTCATGGGCCGCGGACAACGCCACTCCCCGCGCGCGGGCGCCGTCGTTGACGGATCACGCCCCGGGCCCCCGCCCAGCAAGCTGACGCTCCAGGGAGGTCGGCTCTGCTTCCAGCGCCTCGGTCACCTGAACGCGCCCCGCGCCCGTGATGTGCGCCGGCGGAGCATCCGCACTCCCCCGGAGCGCCGCGGCCTCTGGGCCTTCCCGTTCGGCTTCATGGACCTCTTCTTCGCCTACCACAAGTTCGATGAGGTCGTGCCCCGGCACCTGCGAGACGCCGTCATCAAGGCGGCCGACCCCGAGGTCGCCCCCGGCCTCTGGAAGGAGCGCGAGCACTGGATCAACAGCAAGGGCGCCCGGGCGCTGCCGCTCAAGACCTTCTGGCAGGGCGGCGACCTTTACACGCGCCTTGACCGGACGGGCGAGCCTCTCGAGCACGGGGATGAGTGGATGCGCATGAGCGTCAGCGAGTTCGCCCATGCCGCCCGCCGTCACCTCGCGAGCTCCGAGGGCCTGGGCTACATGACCGAGGACTATTTCGGGACGATCCGGGTCAGCGCCGACTGCCTCGAGGTCTTCCTCCCGCTTCGCCGCCACACCTGAGGCGCGGGCTCCTCGTCCGGCCCGTCGCTCCCGGGCGCCGGACGTCAGTGAAACCGGGCTGGGAGAGCGCGAATCGCGTCCCTGAACAGGCTGGCGCGAAAGTCTGGCGCGCTGGCAAACGACCGCTAGCTTTGTCAGCGAACCCAGAGAACGCGAGGAAACGCAGTGGGCAACGGCCTTATCGGGAAGATCATCTCAGCATTCGTCGGTCTGGTGATCATCTACTTCATCCTGATGTACCCCGACAAGATCATCGACCTGCTCCAGCTGTTCCTCGACGCCGCTCACCGGTTCGCCGAGGCACTCGGCGGTGTGGACACACACAGCCAGGACGTCTCGAAGTAGCACCCGGACCACCACCCCACCCCCAAAAGGAGACCCGAACACCGATGTCCACTCGCAACCTCAACGCTCAGGTCGGCCTGCAGCTGCGGTTGCTCGATCGCCTGGCCGACTCGGACAGCGGTGTGAGCAACTCCTCGACACGCCGCCGCCTCACCCTTGCCAGCGCCGGTGGTGCCGGCGCGCTCCTGCTCGCCCCCGCCCTCGCCGCCGCTCAGGCGCCGGCCGCTCCGGGCGGCGCCACCGGCGGCTGTAGCGCCGGTGGCGCGAGCACCGACGGCCTCACCAAGCTGATCCAGCAGGGCGCCAACTTCCTGATCATCATCGGCGGCGCCTTCGCGGTGCTGATGTTCGCCATCGGCGGCTTCATGATCATGGGCCTCGGCGGCACCCGCAAGTCGAAGAAGGGCATGGACATCGTGAAGAACGCCCTGATCGGTCTCGCCATCATGGTCGCCGGCCTCTTCGTCCGCGAGGTGCTCGTGAAGTTCATCGCCGGCGCCACGGGCGCGGGCAAGAACTCCGCGGACTGCCTGAACAACGACGTCTTCGGCAACCCGAACCGCCCCTAGCCCGACGGGCGTGATCTGAATCGAGGGGCCTCGACCACCCGGTCGGGGCCCCTCGTCGTACCGGGGGGCATCTGATCGCGGTGTCCATTCGATCGGACCGTCGTGTAGCTGCGAGGGCGGCCGGCCCGCAGAGCGCCACTCCTCTTTCGGATTCTGGAATCCGGGATGTCCGCGGTGGGTGCGGCGGGAGCATCCACTGAACGTGTGAGCGCACGATCCTCACAGTCCGGCGCGACGCTCACCTACCCTCGCTCGCGCCGATGCCATCACCGCTCCCCCGCCTCGGCCGCCCGTGGCCTCGGCCTGTCCGCTACCTCCTGGCTCTCCTGGGTGGCGCCGGCCTTGTCGCCCTCGCCCTGGGCCTCGGGTGGATCGACTTCTCATCGGCCGCGCGCACCGCCCGGCAGATGGCCGGCCTGGATCCGTGGTTCGCCGCCGGTGTCGTACTCCTGTTCACCTGCGCCGGGGCGCTCCGGGGCCTTGTCTTCTGGCTGGTGCTCCGGTCCAGCGGATCTGGGATCCGCCTTCGCCGGGTGCTCCTGGCCCAGGGTGTCGGCTCCACCGCGGGGGCGGGCCTTCCCGGCCCGGTAACGGACTCCCTGAGGGTCTTCCTGATCCGCGACGAGCACACGCCCATCCCGCAGATCGTCGGGGCGCTCGGGCTCCAGAAGGTCCTCGAGGCCCTCTGCGGGTTCTTCTTCATCGGGGCGCTCGCGCCGATGCTCCCGCTGCCCTCCGGGCTTGCCCACCTCAGCTGGTTCCCGGTCGTCCTGCTGGGCGCCGGCCTCCTCGCGGCTTTGGTCGCCCGCCGCGGCTGGTCGCCCGCTCCCCGCTCGGGCCGCATCGCCCTGAGACTACGGAGGGTCGCGACCGAGCTGATGACCGGCGCTCACGCACTTCGCTCGGCCCGGACCGTCGTCGGCCTCTGCCTGATCGAGCTCATGGCGATCTTCCTGAACGTCCTCGGGCTCTGGCTCCTGCTGAACGCCTTCTGGTCGACCGGACCGGCGCTGGCGCTCTGTGTCTTCCTCCTGGTGAAGGTCAGCTCCCTCGTGCCGACGATCGGTGGACTCGGCACCCGGGAGGCGGCCCTCATCCCGGTCATCTCCAGCGTCCTCGCCGCGGGACTGTCGGATGCCCTGGCCTTCTCGCTGAGCATCCATGTCGCCGGCCTGATGTCCGGGGTGGTCCTGGTCCTCGCCCTCACGCCGCTCCTTGCCGGCTCCGCCGCGCGCGCTTCGCTCAGAACCCGCATCTGAGCGGGATCTGCGTCTGCCGCAGGTTTGCCAGCAAACAGACAGCGGAGAGCCGCAGGGGCGCATGCCGACCTGTGGCAAATCGCATTCGGTCTGCTCTGACATTGCCGCACCTGCGCATGCGAGAAAGCAGCAGTGGGGGTGCGTCACACTTACCTTTGATGGGTGCCTGCTCCCGATACGCGCATCGATCTGCGCAGATTCCAGCTCCTCCCCGACGACGAGAGATCAGGTCGCGTGCGACCACTCTCCGCCCGCCTGTCAGTGGGCAAGTGGAGGGAGCACGCTGAGGCCGCGGCCATCATCGATGACAAGGTGCGCGTCCACGGGGAAGGCGTCGACACGATCGTCCGTGCCCTCCTGCTCTACGCCAACTTCCAGGAGATCGTCGCCCGCGCCGAAGCCGGCGAGGAGATCGCCCCTGAAGAGCAGCTGATCCTCGATGCCGGCATGGCCGGCGAGAGCGCCGCCCCGGCATCGCGCGCGCCGGCCACGCGCCGGAGCTCCCGATGAGCGGGACGCGCCTGATGATGACCGGCCAGATGGGCAGCGGCAAGACCAGCGCCGCCGCGCGCCTGGAGACCCGCTACGGAGCCAAGATCTGGGTCCGCACGGAGAGCATGAAGCGCCTCAGCCACGCGCTCGCCGATCAGGTGGGCGACGTCGAGGCTCTCCTGACCTCCCTGCTGCCCGATAAGTCCGAGCGCCACCAGGCTCGCGACTCCCTGCTGCGCTACATCAGCGCCTACGAGCCGGAGTCCGGAAAGAAGCGCCGGCTCTACCAGGACGTCACCCAGATCGTCATGGACGTCGACCCGCTCGCGTTCGAGCGCGAGCTCTACGTCCGGATCCTCGAGGCGGAGCGCGACAGCAGCGTCTTCTCCCTGGTCGAGGACGTGCGCAGCGTCGCTGCGTATGAGTTCTTCCACTCCCATGGCTACCCGAGCCTGCGGATCCAGGCGAGCGAGACGGTCCGCCGCTCCCGGATGCTCGCCCGCGACGAATACCTGCCGGCGCCTGAGACCTTCTCGCATTCCTCGGAGACCGCGCTCGATGCGATCGCGCACGACCACACACTCGTGAACGACGGCAGCGACGTCGGCGCCTTCTACCAGCGCCTCGACGAGTTCGTTGAGCAAGAGCTCGGCATCCAGCCGGTCCCTTACGCCACAACCGGCGTAACCCCTCCGAGTGCGACCGACGAAAGGAACTCGTAGATCTCCGTGCCGACAGCCACCTCACGCCGCACCCAGTACACCGAGGACCAGAAGGCCATCGTCCGCGCCAAGTACCCCCAGTGCCGGACGGTCGCCGACAAGGAGCGCCTGGCGGAGGAGGTGGGCGTCACGTCGGTCCACAAGCTCTACAACCTGGCCTCCCGCCTGGGTGTAACCCGCAGCAACGACGAGTGGGCGCGCCGGCCGGATGAGATCATCGAGGCGGCGGCGAACGACCCGATCCTCAGCCCCAAGCGCCTCGCCGCGCGGGATCCGTTCTTCGAGACGAGCTTCGACGCCGACTCGGATGACTTCCTTCGTCGGAACTTCGGGCGCCAGACGATCGAGAAGATCGCCTTCCACCTCGACAAGACCGTGTCGGCGATGCTCTACCGGGCCCGCCACCTCGGCCTTCGCAAGCCGAACAAGTACTGGGAGGGCGATCAGGTCTCGGCGTGGCTCTGCCTCGATGAGGAGGACTGGACCGCACTCGCCGATCAGGGCCTCGTCCGGCATCAGCTGACCGACCGCAACGGCCGGGTCAAGATGAGCGTGATCGCGACGATCGCCATCGCCCGCTGGCTGGTGCGGGGCAACCGATGGCAGCGGCTGGTCGCCGAGCGCGGCGCCGACGAGTTCTTCTGCCGCGAGATCATCGAGTCGGTCGCCGACCTCCAGCAGCGCCAGACCAGCTGGGAGCCCTGCTCCCACCTGTCCGCCAGCCACACCTGCCAGAACAGCTACGCCGCGACGAGCTTCAGCCTCTTCTGCGCCGACAACGACCGCTACATGGCCGGCTGCGACCCCAAGTGCGGCGTCCGCCAGCTGCGCCCAGAGGACCTGCGCCCCGAGTCCTGAGGTCCGGCAGGTCACTCTGTCGCACCGAGATGGAGTGACGGCGCCAGGAGAACGCTCCGGCCCGTCGTGCGCGGGGGCAGCATCGGAAGCGAACCCAGGACCGCTCTGTCCCCCCGAGGGGCACGCGCGGATGATCGTGAGAGCACGTGCCCACACTCTCTGCGGAAAGGCCCGCCCGCGCGGCGGCTCGCGCTGAACCACTGAACGCCACCCAGGTGAGCTATCTGCGCGCCCATCTGGGACGCCAGCGGGTCGAGGCGATCGCCGAGCATCTCGGGCTTGATGTGCACCTGCTGATCCATCAGGCGCGGATCCTCGGCATCCGGCGTCCCGTGCGCCTCTGGCCCGCGGAGCTGGTCGAAGCGGGTCTGCGGCTGCCGCGTGGCGGCTGGCCCCAGGTCGAGGCCGAGGGGATCGACCGCTTCCGGATCACCGACCGCCAGGGCGCCCTCGTGGCGGACCTGGTCTCGAGTACCTCCCTCGCGCGCTGGCTCGAGGACCGGAACGCTGAACACCTGGAGGCGGAGGGGAGGATCAACCCTTGGTTCCGGCGGGAGATCATGGAGTCGATGGCGGACCTGCAGCGCCGCCTGACCCACTGGGAGGGCTGTCGCTTCCTCTCCCCCGGCCACGTCTGCGAGAGCCCGCTCTCCAATTCTCACGGGTGCTTCTGCACCGACAACGGCCAGCACGCCGCCGGCGCCGACCCGAAGTGCCTGGTCCGTCACCTGTCGGTCCACGAGACGATCGATCAGGCCCGCAGGGGCGCAGAGCGTGGACGGGGTCGCCCACCCGCCTAGAGGGCACCTGGGTCCGCTGGAGATCACGGGCGCCGTGGCGTCCGTGGAGGAATGGACGATTGGATTGCGACAGCTCGAGCTCGGACCCGCAGAGCGGGAGATGCTGCGCCTCGTCGCCGAGGCCCAGGATCTCACCCATCGCGCCTGGCCCGGCTGATCCTCTGGCAACAGACGACCGCCCATCTGCCGCGGCCGCGCTTCGAGCGGACGCCACGGCACCCGCCGGGCTTTCGCCGCGCGGGGAGGTGAGGACGGCCTACCCCCTCCAGCGGCGGGGGCCGATCTTCCCGTCGCGGACCGACAGGGACGGATAGGGCGAGGCGGCGTCGTCAGCGATCAGGGCCGCGATCCGCTCCTGGGGCACCGCGAGCTCGCCGGCGACCGTCTCCGGGAGGATCGGATACCGAGCGCCGACCAGCTCATGGAAGGCGTCAGCGAGCGGGCACGTCATCACCGCCAGACCGAGGAGGGAGCCGGTGTCGTCGCGCGCGACGCTCACCCGGGGCGCGAAGTCCCCGCCGAGGTCCGCGACGATCACATCGTCGGTGACCGCGATGAACCGCTCCGGGTCGCGCTCTGCGGCAAGGCCCCGCCGGGTGAGGTAGGTCTCCTCGTCGATCGGCAGGCGGGCGGTGCTGAAGGTGATCTGGCCGACCTCCATCATGAACGAGCCGTCGGGCTGCCAGGGCCCTCGCAGCGGCTCCTCGACGCCGGCGGGGGCGAGCACCACCCCGACGGGGAAGGCGCGCGCGGGGGAGCGCAGCCGCCACACCCACCACGAGGCGCCGGCCGTGACCGGGTAGGCGCGCTCCAGCGGGCTCCAGCCATCCGCGTCGTTGGAGTTCATGGCGTAGCAAGAGTCCCCGACACCGAGGACTGGCCCCGGCATCGTGAAGTCCTCGACGAGCTCGGGCACTCCGTAGAGCGCGTGCCAAGTCCTGGTGTGGTCGATCATGGACCCAACATAGGACCCCGGGCCGCTCCCGCCGCTGCGGCCGTGGGGCGGGGCCGGCCGGCTGGCGGCGCGACCCGCCCGCCTCGGGCTAGAAGTTCTGGATCTCCATGCTCGACGCGCCGGCCATCCGGCGGAGGCGCGCGACGCGCTCCTCCATCGGCGGGTGGGTCGAGAACAGCCTGCCGATGCCGCCTCCGCCCCCGCCACGGGCGTTCGCCGCCAGCGGGTTCACGATGAACAGCGGGGCTGCCGACGGGTTGACCCGCATCGGGATCGCCGCCGCGCCGCGGTGCAGCGTCTCCAGGGCGTCGGCGAGCGGGTTCGGGTCGCCGATCAGCTCGGCGCCGGTCGCGTCCGCCACGAACTCGCGCTGACGGGACACGGCGAGCTGGATGATGACCGCGGCGATCGGCGCGAGGATGATCGTCGCGAGCGTGCCGATCAGGCCGAGCGGGTTGTCGTCGTCGCCACCGAAGAACAGGGAGAACTGCAGGAAGTTCGCGATCGCGGAGATCGCGCCCGCCACCATCGCCGCGATGCTCGCGATGAGGATGTCCCGGTTCTTGATGTGCGCCATCTCGTGGGCGAGGACGCCCTCGAGCTCACGCTGACTCAGGGCCCGCTGGATGCCGGCCGTCACGGCGATCGACGCGTGCGACGGGTTCCGGCCGGTCGCGAAGGCGTTCGGCTGCTCGGCGGGCGTCACGTAGACGCCGGGCTTCGGCACGCCGGCGCGCTCGGCGAGCTGCGCGATCATGCGGTGCAGCTCCGGCTCCTCGGCCTCGCTGACCTCCACCGCACGGCTCATCTTCAGCGCCATCTTGCCGCTGAACCAGTACATGACGAAGTTGAAGACGATCGCGATGGCGGCGAACACCACGAGGCCGCCGGCCCCGCCGATCAGGAAGCCGATCGCCAGCAGCAGACCCGTGAGGGCCGCAAGCAGCAGGAAGGTCTTGACGATGTTGGAGGTGACACCCATCTCTCTTTGCATGCCTCGACACTAGGTCGGTGCCTCTCGCCTCCGCGCGCTTTCCTGATGACGTCGGACCCCGCCGCGTGAGACCATCGTCCGGCCCGGTGGCGGGCTCTATGTCCATCCTTCCAGGGCAGGGAACCGATGGCGGCTTTCGAGCTGGTCAGCGACGATGGACACCGTCTCCTCTTCGACCTGTCCGATGAAGGCGTCATCGTCAATCTCGCGTGCGACCGCCCGCTGAAGCCGGGAGAGCTCGTCTCCTTCCGCGGCCCGGTGCCCGATCACCTCGAGCCGACTGGACTGCCCGCCCATATCGTCGCCCTGGCGGAGAGGCGAGGCCGGCGCGTCTGCGCCTACACCTCCGACGGCGTCGTCTGCTGGTGCAACGGCGAAGGCGGGATGACCTGCGAGGCCCGTCGCTGAACGACCGGGGGTGGAGGGCCCGCCGGATGTCTCTCGGCCTAGGTCCGCTCGACGAGGATCGATGACCAGCTGGATGCACGCACGCAGCTGTTCGGGCGTCCGAACCTGCGGGCTTCCGCGGGGTCGGTCGGACCAAGCTCGATTAGCTCCGCGATCACCTGTTCGATCGGCGCGTTGATCGCCGTGATGGGCGCCGATAGCGACATGCCGACAGCGCCGTAGCGGTTGCCCCGGATGAGGGCGCGGAGAGCCTCGGGAACCGCCGGCCAGAGCATTCCGACGCAGACGTCCTCACCTTCGGCGCGCAGGCGCTCGGCCATAGCCATGCAGGCGCGGCGTGAGCTCGGATGGAACGGGAGGGAGCGGACGGTCACACGGGCGAGGCCCGGCCGGATGGAGAGCTTCGAGAAGGTCGCGAGATCCCGCTCGAGATCCTCGCTCAGCGCCGCTTCGATATCGGCGGTGGGGGTCAGGGGAGCGGTCGCAAGAGGATCCATGACGTGAACGTAGACCCGGCGGCCGCGGATGCATGCCCGTTCGCGCATGAAGGCTGAACACCGCTCCGCCGGCCCCTCAGCGGGCGTTCACGGCCTCCCGGGCCAACTGACGCCGGACGGCGCGTCGGGTCAGGCGAACATAGTCGGCGGCGCTGATCGCCCCGGCCATGTAGAGGTCGATCGGTGAGCGACCGCGCCAGAGAGCGACCCGCGCCAACGGCCTGATCACGAGCCCGCCCCGGCCGTCTCGGGTGCCGGGATGACCGAGCGGACGAAGAGCAGCTCCGTCTCACGGATCAGGCGCTCGACATCGGGGACGAGGCCCTCCTCGCGGATCGTGATCCTGAGGTCGAAGCCACTCCGGTCCTGCACCGAAACCTGCGCGGAGACGATCCCCGCATCCTGGAGACGCGCGACCAGCTCGCGGGCGAAGTCGGAGTTTCCAAGGCCATCCACGTAGCCGCGCCAATCGGTCGTGGCGATCCAGATGTCGTCGCCGACCTTCCAGAAGCGACGAGCCCGGCTGTAGGCCATCTGCGTCGCCTGTCCGGTGAGGCAGGCCTCGAGGTGCTCGGCGCCTGCGTAGAAGTGGGCCGGGTCGAAGTGGCAGGTACCGTTGATCTCGACGCCTTGCGCCGCCAGGGCCTGCTGGGTCGCACCGGTGGCCGGAACGCCACGCGGATGGCGCGGCCGGAGGCTCGAGATCGGGGCGTCGCTCTCATGGGCGACGGCACTCAGCACCAGCATCCGCCGAAGCTGCTCGGCCGTGTTGTCGAACCCGGGCGCCAGGGACGCGGTCATCAGATCTCCGACGGTCTCCACTTCGGTGAGACCGAGGGCGCGCTCTGCCATAGCGCGCTCACGTCGGCTCAGTGAGATCTCGCTCATCGGTCGGGTCACTCGTCGCCCCTCATCGCTCGCTGTCTGCGTCTCACATTCCTCACGATACGACGAGCTCCAGACTCCGCCGCTCCCGGTGCCCGGCTCAGAGAACCGAACCTTCGGGGCGCCCTTCGGCTCAGTAGATCGGCGGTGCCTCGGGCTCGCTCAGGACGACGGGGGCCGACCCGGGACCGAGGGGTTCGAGGTAGTCGGTCATCCAGGCGAGGGTGCTGTCGCGGACCCGCGCGGCCCGGGGGCCGGGGGCGAGGTGGCTGCTCGTGATGACGAGGCTCGAGCCGCGGATCATCAGCGGCGAGGGCCCGAGGTGGCGGGTCTCCTCGGTGAAGCCGGCGGCGGCCTCGGTGAAGCGCGTCGCGCTGGCCTCATCGCGGAAGACCCGCATCAAGAGGTGCGGGTGGTCTCCGCGCTCATCGGCCTGCCAGACGGCGACGAGATCCGCGGCCTCGGCGAGCGGATAGATGCTCAGGTAGCCCGCGTTCGCCTCACGGAAGCCCCAGCCGTAGCCGAAGGCGCACAGGGCGGCGCTGAGGGCATCGACGGGTGCGCGGCGAGCGCGCCGGTTGCAGCGACGCAGCTGCCGCGCGCGCCGCAGCCTGCCTCGGAGGCTGACGGCATCCGCCGCCCGCTCGCGCTCAGGGCCGGAGGAGAAGGCCGCGGTGATCCGCAGGGACCGGTTGATCGAGCCGGCGGGGTACTGCGCGCAGAGGGCCGTCACCAGGCGCGACCTCTCTCGAAGCCCGACCTCGTGGAACGGCGCCCCGAAGGTCGAGGTCAGGAGAAGGCGCTGCTCGTACACCCGTGGGTCGCTCATAAGTCCCGGGTACCGATGCCGACTGACCTCTTCTCACTCCACTGCCCCATCTTCCATGCCCCTCGCCGAGATGTCCGTCGCAACCGCTGGCACGATCACGATACGACGGCCCTGACGGGGCGACGGACATGTAAGGAGACAGGCCTCAGGACGTCGAAGTGGGTTCTGGGCGTCGCCGACGATCGGCGATACTGAAGAATGCTTCACGTCGAGCGAGCCTCGAAACGCCAGCCGCGGGTCCAGGAGCAAGCCTTGCGGACTGCACAGGTCCTGACGCCGGGTTCGAGACCTGCGCGTAGGAGCCCGGCTGTCGCAGTAGAGCCGGGGGGCGACGTGCCACAACGGCGCGTCGCCCCCCTTGAGCATCTTCCCTCTAGGTGAACTGGAAGATGGCGAACCCTCCCGTCTGGCCACCGGCGAGGTTGAGCCGCATCACGCGGCACTGGCCGGCGTAGCTGTTGGGGGTCTTCCAGTTGAACTTCCAGGCCCCGTTGCCCAGGTACTGGAGGCCCCCGTTGGCGATCTCCGTCTCGACCGCGTCAGCCGGATCGGCGGCGCCGCACTGGGTGACTCCGCTGGTGATGCTGACGAACGAGGCCGGGTCGCTGACGGGCTGCCCGTTCTCGTCCTGGAGGGTCCACTGCAGCGGGATCGCCCGGCCCGCCTTCGCCGTGTTGATGGTCGGCGGGAGCGACACGTTGGCGGCCGAGAACAGGCTGGAGATCGCGAACCCGGTCGCCGTGACCGTGTAGCTGCAGGTTGCGACGGCGGTGTTGCCCGCGAGGTCCTCGGCATTCAGCTGGACGGTGAAGGTCCCCGGGGCTGAGGTGTCGGGCGTCGCGGTGGCACTCGAGGAGAGCGCGCCGCTCAGCCCGTCCGTGACCGTTCCGACGAGGACCGTCTCCTGGTCGACGGCGTACTCGGGCGTCGCCGGGCAGACGATCTGAGGCGGCGTCAGGTCGATGCTGACGGCGGCCTCGACCGAGGCGGTGTTGCCGGCCGCATCCTCGGCGGTTCCGGTGACGGTCTGCTCCGCCCCCTCATCGCTGAGCGTCGTCGACGGCGAGCAGAAGACGAGCTGGGTCTCGTCATCACAGGAGAAGCCGACGGTCACGGGGGTGTTGTTCCAGCCCGCGGCGTTCGGCGACGGGTCGATCTCGGCGCTGATGGTGGGCGGCTCGAGGTCCTCGGGCACAGTGGCGAGGCCTGCCCCGCTGACCGTGACCAGGTGCGCCGGCGAGACGCTCGACCCGGAGTCGGTGATGGTGAGCAGGATGTCCCGCACCCCGTCGCCGGTCACGTCCGGAACGCCGTAGGCGCTCAGACCGAGGAACGCGTAGTTGAAGCTCCCCCGGATCAGGAACGCCCGCCCGTCCAGAGAGTCGTCGTAGAGGTCGTATCCGGCGCCGAAGTCGGCGTTGGTGACGACCAGGTAGGAACCCGGCTGCGGCCCGGTGCTCCAGTCGGGGCTGGCGAAGCCGACGTCGCCACGCCCGTCACCGTTCACGTCGCCGAGCCGGTGTGGCCGTGAGAGCGACCCGTAGTCACCGGAGATCGTCCAGCCGCGGCTGCCGATCTGGGCGATGTTCACGGTGGCGTTCGAGGATGAGCCGAGGACGACGGCGCCTGTGGAGCAGGACAGGCACGTGAAGGCGATGTCGTCGCGCCCGTCGCCGTTCAGGTCCCCGATGCCGGTGACCGACCGGGGGTCGTCGCCGCCGAGCCGGCCCGGACCGTCGATGCGCATGCCGGCAGCGCCCAAGGTGGCGGTGTCGATCGTGGTCGCGGTGGCCTTGCCGTAGATGACGTAGATCGAGCCGAGGTTCGCGCCCCGGGCCCGTGGTGCGGAGACGGCGATGTCGTCACGCCCGTCGCCGTTCACGTCGCCGGCGGCAGCCAGCGCGAAGCCGAACTCGGCGCTCTGGCGGGAGCCATCCATCCGGTAGCCGCCGGAGCCGAGGGCGTCCAGGTCGATGAGTGCCGGCCAGCCCGTGCTGCTGCCGAAGACCACCCATGCGGATCCGCTCAGGTTGCCCTTCGGCTCCGAGCTGAGGTTCGAGAAGGCGAGGTCGGTGACCCCGTCGCCGTTTGCGTCGCCGACCCGGGCCGCCTGCAGGTAGATGGGGTTGTTCGGGTTGGTGTGGCGGATGCGGACGCCATCGGCCGTGCTGAAGGACGCGAGGTCGAGGTCGCCGTTGTCGCGGCCGTAGACGATGAAGGACTCCGCGGTCGCGGTCACCGACGTCGTCGGGACGAACAGGTCATCGCGACCATCACCGTTCAGGTCGCCGAGGTTGGCGATGAATCGCTCCTGGGCGCTGCGGGTCGGATCGGAGTCGGTGATCGTGAGACCCTGGCCCTCGCCGATCAGGTCCTCGGCGGCCTCACCGTCAACGGGACCGAAGACGACCAGGATGCTCGCGACGTTGTTGTTGTTCTTGTCGACGACGTAGTCGCGCTGGCCGTCGCCGTTGAAGTCGCCGATGGCGCTGGCTCCGTTGCCGACGTTCCCCGGTCCGTTCTCCGGGGCCGCCCATGACAGGACGGGGGTGGCCGGCGTCTGGGCGAGATCGATGGTCTCTATCCCGAGCGCAGGCGACGCACCCGCCAGGCAGGTGGCAGCAACGAGCAGGGTGCGCAAGAGCGAGGGTGGACTCACGGGCGTCTCACAGTCTCGGGGAAGGGCGGATGAACCTAGCAGCGGGGGGTGACGTCACAGGACTCCTGGGAGGCTCACCCCCGTGGCATGCGTCGGGGCCGCTCCCCACCATCGATAGATCGCCAGACATCTCGGGACCCGGTCGGCCCTGCGATCGGCGCCGGGCCTCCAGAGGCGGCAGGTCCGAGTGTGGCCTGCCGACGCGCGGTGAACGCCGACGGCGTTCTAGACTCACGGAATGCCTGACCAGTTCGATGAGGCGTTGGAGCGTGCGAAGCAGGCGGTCGATGAGATGGAGGCCGCGGAGCAGGAGGAGGCCGCCCGCCAGGCGAGGCTCGCAGCTGAGGCGGACGCCCAACGAGCGCGGGCACTTGCGCGTCTTCCTGCCCTGGAGCGAGCAGTCCAGGAGCTGCTCAGGACAGACCCGCCGCCGGACCAGGAGACCGTCGAGCGAGAAGGCAGCCGGTCTACGGGGGAGGACTTCAAGAGCGGCCACCCAACGACAGGGCCCCCTAGAGGCGACATGGCCAGGCTGTATCGCCCGGGACGCGAGGGAGGCATCTTCAAGGGTCGTCCGCCCAGGTTCGTCGGGTGGCGGGTCTTGTCCACCGGGATGACCATCGCGGCCGACGGCAGTATCGATTTGCTGCCGTCCCTCCTGGCTGGGGAGGGCCTGAGGATCTCTCGGCCCGACGACTACCCTCTGGTGTACTCACCTGAGGCGGTGATCGGTCGCGCGATCGAAGCGATCGCCGTCTACCTGACTCACCTCGCTCGAGAGTGACCGCCCCGACGAGAAGAGAGGCCTGATGATGTGGGGCAGGCAAGGGTCTCCCGACCAGAGCCGTCCCCCGACGCGCGGCACCTCGCGCCGGTCGTATCTTCAACATCTGCCGCCCATCCCGGTGAGCCCCCACAGAGCGCCAGAGAACTGACACGGCTCCACAGGGGCGGGCTAGGGTTGGGCGGTAATGGGACGAGGCAAGGCGACACACGGATCGGGAGCGCCCATGAGGGACGTGCGCACGCCGGCACCCCTGTGGGAGTCCTCGACCGAGGATGAGCGCGTCGAGTACCTGAGCCATGCGCTCGCCTACGAGGCGAGCGTCCTCAAGGCCCACGTGGAGGGCTTCGGGCGCGTCCCGAAGGGGGTCGCCGACGCCATCAACGGGGCGATCGACCGTCTGCGTCGCGCCGCACTCGGGGAGGCGGAGGCCGTTTACCTGCACGGAGTCATATCGAGCCGGGCCTCGTCATCACTGAACCTGGTCCTCGAGGAGGATCCGGACGTCGCCCCGCTCGTGCGGTTCACCGACCGCGAGAATGCGCTGCGCCTCGCGCTCGCCGCGGAGGCCGGCGAGCTCGCACAGGCGCTCGACTACGCGGGGTTCCCCGCGAGCCGGCGGCGCTTCGCCGAGGCCCAGCTGGTGCGGATGCGCGAGGCCGCCGCCGGCCACTACGAGCGCCCCTACGCCGGGACGAACTCCCGCAGTTTCCGCGGCGCCCTCACCGACCTGCGCCGCGACTCCGCCTGAGCCTGCGGGAGGGTCTGGCCTGACCGTGATCGCACTGGCGCCTCGTGGGGAACGATCAGGAAACCGCCCCGCGACAAGCGCCTCGTCGTGCGCTCATCCTGCGCGCCGTCCGGTGACGGTGAAGCTTTTGTCGCGTCCGCCAGCACCCTTCACGTCCACCTGGAGTGTTTCGCCAAGCCTCGCCTGGACGACGACGACACCGTTAGGAGCGCGGAGCGGGGTGCCGTCCACGAGGGACTGCCGGATACCGGAGAGATCCCGATAGGCGGCGATGCTCCCACCACCCGGGGCGTCGTACTGGATCAGCTGACCACGTGCAGCTGCTCGCGCCTGCGGATCGCAGCCAAGTGCGGTTGACCTGTTGGGCCCGGCCGGCGTGATCCCGAGGCAGACGAACCCGGTCTCGGCGTCCACGCCGGTAAACGCGACGGCGCGTGTCGACGCGCCGCCGTAGCGAAGGCTTTCCCGGTCGAGTGCCCCGCCTTCGATCTCGACTGTTCCTGTGGGAGTCGCCAGTGTGACCGCGATCTCCGTCGCGACAGCCGGCCGGACCTCGGTCGCGGCCCCGGAAGGCGTTGCGCCCTGGTGGTCTGACGGCATGAGCAGGCCGGCGCTTACGCCTGACACCGCGGCGCATACTCCTACCGCAATCACTCGCCGCCGCGTCACGAATCCCATCGCGAATCCCCTTCGATCGAAGTGCAGTCGGAGACGCCCGAGACAGCATAATCTGCCTTAGCCTAATCCGGATTGGGCTCTGGTCGGGTCGCTGCTCCTGGCGGGCGGGCTACGGCCTCTGAATCAGGACGGTCGCTCGCCCTTCCATCGCAGGACCTGCTGCGCGATGCACTCGAGCTGGCTATCAGTGACCTCACTCATGTACTGGGCACTCAGCGGGGTGTCGATCGACCTCGGCGGGCTATCGACATCGCCGGTCTCGGCCCGGTAGACGTGCCCTTCGGTTGTCACAAGGATCCACACCTTGCGCTTAGGCGTGTAGCTCTCACGGTCGAAGCGTGACCCGACGGTGAACCACCAGCCCTGAGCTTTCTTGGCCTTCGGTCGGCCCGTCGTGAAGCCAAAGATCCTGAGGCGCTCCTTCCAGGACCCGGCGTGCTCGCTCAGCGCCGCAGCGAGGTCCGGGCCGGCGCGTGCGTCAGGACGCAGGCCGGGGAGTGACGTCGCGAGCAGATCGGCCAGGGCGCGGGACTGCTCCTCCTCCCTTCTTCGGGCCGCCTCCCGCGCCGCGTCCTCGGACTGGCGCACGGCCGTGGCGCGGGCCTCGGCAATGTGCTCCGCGCACACGAAGACGCCTTCGGCGTTGTGGGTCCCATGGATGCCGCAACGCTCCAGTCCGCATGTCTGGCATTTCCCGATGGCGAACATCCCGCAGAGGCACATCGATCCTCCCGAGACCGGCGCCGCCTGGTACAGGTGCCCACATGGTCCGTGGACCGGCATCGGGACACCGGAGAGGTTTCCGTGTAGCCCGGCTGGGGCCGCGCCGACGATGACCGGCGACAGGCACTCGAAGTAGCCCGCCTCGAGCATCCGGATCTGCGTACCACCACACTTAGGGCACGGCACCGCCATAGCGGGATACTACGGGTCCACCTGTGCTGGCGCCGGCGGCCGCCCGGCCCGCTCTGTCAATGAGGTAGCCAGCTCCAGGACCCCGCCACTTCTGCAGCCCGCGCGGTGGTCAAGTCTGCTCTGCCGCATGGCCTGGCGGGGCTGCTCCGCCTCGCTCGCGTTGGGCCGGGCTGACCGCGACGACCTGACGTCAGATAGTCAGCAACGATCGCGCGACCACAGCATCCGAGGATCTCAGGGAACCGCGACGCGACGGCCATCGCTCCGAACGTACGTCAGAACGCCCTGCGGCTTATTGCTGTCCGGACGGGGAAGCACCGCCACGTTATCGACCACCGGCGCTCGACCGTTCGCGCTGGCGACCTCCTCGTAACCATCGGGAACGAGGTAGAAGTCGAACCCGCTTCCTCCACTCCCGTCCTTGGAGGGCTCGCTTACCACGAGAGTGCCGAAGCTCTTGCCGTCGGCGACGTTGGAGCGCGGCCCGCACAACACCGAGATCACGGCGCTACTCCTCGCTGGCACCAGACACACCTCGCCCTCGTCATCGGCGGCAGCGAGGTAGAGCGTGTACCCCTCGTGCTCGGCTGCCTCCACTGCCCGGCCGGCGTTCACGCCGAGACCCGCGCGGCCGATGGCGTCCGCTGCGCGACCCGGCAGAGGCCTTGGAGCCGCATCCAGACGCAGGAAGGCCGACACCTGAGTGGTGCCCAGACCCGCGGGCGCCTCCTCGTTCCCCTGGTTGGCAGCGACCGCGAGGCCAGTGCCGACGGCGACTAACACCACGACGATCAGCACGCGGCTCTGGACCCGAACTGCTCGCAAAGCTCGACCCTTCAGCGTGGACGGCGGACGACCACCGTGCCACTCCCAGCCACCCAGGGAAAGAGCTCTTGAGCAATTCCCAGCCGATACACAGGCTCCTCGGCGGCACTCATAGTCCGCGCCGCCCGCCCCAGGCGAATCAGCCCAGAAGCGGGCCTGGCAGGCCCCCGGCCTCCGACTGCGCTGAGCGAAGGGCTATCCGTTCACCGGCACCTCTACCCTTCCGGGCGCCGCCGGGAGAGGGCCTGGACCCTCTCGATCAGTCGATCCAGCTCATCGTCATCAGTGGGAAGTCGACTCCGGAAGCCCTCAGCGGAGTCGGAGAACCGCCCGCGGGCCGGTGGCTCGATACCCCTGTCCGCACTTCGGGGATTGGGCCGAGACGATGAGGGATCAGGGAACACGGCCGAGCCTTCCTCAAAGGGCTGGAGTGGAAACAAGCCCTAACACTGGCCTCTCATAACGGGGGCCGGATTCGAACCGACGACCTCCAGGTAATGAGCCTGGCGAGCTACCAAACTGCTCTACCCCGTGGGGGTATCAGTGACCATACACCGGCCGTCAATAGGCGCATGTCTCCTCATCTCCGGCTCCGTGTGAGCGCCGCCGCGATCCTTCCTGACAGACACCGAGGCGATGGCATCCGCGGCCGCTGACATCGCCGCTTGCGGCACTGATAGGAGGGCGTTTGGGCGAGAGAGTTCCGGCAGGGCCGGACTTTCCGCCTAGAGTGATCGGTGATGGCGCGAGGGCGAGGACAGAAGGGTGCCAGCGGCACTCCGGAGATGAGAGGCGCGATGCGCAGCCTTCGTCGACCCGGTGCGAAGATCGGCGGGACCAACTTCACCCTGCGTGCCCGTGAGCGCATCGACCCGATTTACAACGAGACTTTCCGGCGCCGTATCGAGGTCTGGTGTCGCGCCCGCGCCGGCGACAGGAACATCCGGATCGAGTTCGGCTCCTCGGGCTCCTACACCGACATGGCCGGGAACATCACCGTGGACAAGACCGTCCCCAAGGACGGGCGCCCCGGGGACAAGGCCCTCGCCACCTGGGGCCTGACCAGCCACGAGCTCTGCCACCACCGCTGGACCGCGGCGGATGTCTTCAATGAGTTCATCGCGAAGATGAAGGACGACGTCGCCGAGAGCGGCGAGAAGATCAAGAAGATCCGCGGCAGGTTCGCGAAGCTCCCCGACTGGGCGAAGATCGTCGAGGCGGAGAAGGAGCAGCGGGCCGCCTCCTTCCAGCACGGACAGATCGCCTCGATCGTCGCCGGGATGGAGAAGGAGATCCCGAACATGGCGCCGGCCGATGCCAAGGAGGCCAAGAAGCAGCTCACGCTGATGAAGGCCGAGATGGTCCGCCTGGAGGCTGAGGCGACCGCCGCCGGCCAGCGCCGCGACGCGCTGATCGCTCCGAACCAGAAGGCCTTCGACAAGCTCACCGCCGAGCTTCACGCCGAGCAGCGCAAGCAGATCGCCGCGGTGGAGGGCAAGGACGTCTGGAACATCATCGAGGACGGGCGGATCGAGACCCACCTGCGCGTCCACGAGCCGAACGAGTACCGCCAGATCAGCATGCTCAACCACGTCTACCCGCGGGTCCCGAAGGTCTACAAGTCGGATCAGGACGCCTTGGTGCCCTGCCCCGACGGCTACGTGCCCGTGGATGTGGACGGCAACCCGCTCGAGGTCGTGGTCTCGCCGGACGGGACGAAGATGGTGAAGATCCCGGCGGGCGTCGACATTCCGGTCCTCGGCGACAAGCCGCTCGACTACAAGCGCCAGATGCGGGCCGCTCTCCTGTGTGAGTCGGTCCCGGAGTTCACCCTCGACGGGGAGCTGCTGCACCCGAAGGTCCAGGCCTGCCTGGACGAGTGCCGGCCGCTGATCGACGAGGGCGTGCGCGGCAACACCCGCGAGTGCATGGAGGCAAGCGCCAAGGTCACCGAGATCCTCGCCCGGCACGGGATGCTTCCCGACCCCGAGGACGAGAAGTCCAACAACGGCGGCCAGCAGCAGCAGGGCCAGGGCGGCGAGAGCGGAGGAGATCCCGGACAGGGTGGCGGCCAGGGCCAGCCCGGCCAGGGCCAGCCCGGTCAGGGCGGCGGCCAGGGCGGAGACGAGGAGCAGTCCGGGGGCGACTCGGGCCTCGACACCGGTTCCCCCTTCGACACCGGTGATGAGTGGGATGAGCGCGGAGACGCCGGTAAGGCCGGCGACGGCACCTCCGACACGACCGGCAGCGCCAAGGAGGGTGACGACGGTGGTGGCATCAGCGACGCCGACCGCAAGGACGCCGAGGAGAAGAAGGCCGGGTCCGCGTCGGGCGATGAGGCCAAGGAGGCCGCCAAGCAGGCCGAGAAGGACGCGGCAGCCGACGTCGCCAAGGAGAGCGGCCGGGGCAACGCGGCTGACAAGGCGGGCGACATCGACGGAAAGTCCTGGGGTCCGCCCGCCAACCAGAAGATCACCGGGATCGAGAAGATCGCCCCGCAGGCACCGACTCCCCCCTCGGGCCACCTGACCCGCTACGGCAACCAGCTCGCCGCACAGCTCGAGCTCGTCCGCACCCAGGCGACTGCGCCTCGTCGCCGCCAGGAGAGCGGCCGCCTTGACCGGCGCCGGATCACCTCCGCCGCGATCGGCAAGCCGGACGTCTTCGTCCAGCCCGGCCGGGACTTCGATGTCGACCTCGCCGTGGACACGGTCGTCGATCTTTCCGGGTCGATGAACTCGGCCCGCAAGCAGCTGCAGGACTCCGCGCAGACGATGGTGATCGCGATGGAGAAGTTGAAGGTCCCCCACAGCGTTTACGGCTTCGACTCGGGCGGGTCGAGCGCCCACCACTATGAGCTCGTCGGGTACGGATCCCGCGCGAACGGCCTCGGCGCCATCGCCGGCTCCCACATGGTCGGCGGCGGCGGGACGCCGACCGCCGAAGCGGTCGAGTTCGCCAACGCCCGCCTCTCACAGCGTCGTGAGCAGGCCCGGGTCATGGTCATCTTCACCGACGGCATGCCGAACGACATCGAGGGGACCAGGCGTCAGATCGAGGCGGCCCGCAGCCAGGGCATCACGGTCGTGGGCGCCTACTACAACACGGCCCCTGCGAGTCACCGCGGCCAGGAGGTCGAGGGGATGAAGAAGCTCTTCGGATCCGACTTCGTCCACCTGGAGGCGATCGGCGACCTCCCCAAGCACGTCGGCAAGCTGATGATGAAGCTCATCAAGCCGCGCCGGCGCCACTGACCGGCTAGCCCCGCGACCTTGTGACAGATGCGGTCGGCGCTTGTTCCCCGCACCTAGGATCACGGCGTGGCCTACAGCATCACCCCCGACGGGGACCTCGTCGAGACCGTGTGCGTCCGCACCGACTGGCGTTGTCCCTGCGGAGAGCAGGCCGTCTCGCGCCGTGAGCTGCCCCGGCGCGCAGGCAGCGTCAGCATGGCGGTCCTGATGGCCTGTTGCCTCGAGGAGGCACGACGCATCTGTGAGTGCGGCGCGCCTCTCGACCATGGGACAGGTCGCACCCAGGCCATCTATCAGCTCCCGGGGCGCGCCCCTGTCCTGTCCGCCGTTCTGCGCGGCCGGCCCGGTGTGGCGCGGTATGCGGACTACCTGGTCTCGTCGAGCCGTGATGAGGCGGAAGCCCTCGGCGGCACTCCGCTTCCCTCCGGCGCCAGCGACTACGAGCTCGCGCACCGTGCCGGCAAGCCGGCGAGCATCGACGCCGCCTGGCAGGACGCCGTGGTGATGCACCGGCTCGGAGCCGGTGGGTTGATCAGCTTCCCCTGCGGGCCCGGGGTGGCGCTGATCGCCGCCTCGGATCCACGGCGCGCCTGCGCGGCGGCTGAGGTCCTCGGACTGCCCTCCCCGGCCTGCCTGGACGGCGCCGTCGGCGTGGGCGCCCCCGCTCTCTGGCTCTCGGTGGACGTGCCGGCGATCACAAGCGAGCTCGCCGTCGCGGCCTCGTACTGCGGGGTCCGGATCGAGGAGGACCGCGGCCGCCTGCGTCTCTGGTTCCGCAACCGGCGGGTCCACGAGCACATCGACGTCCGCGCCCTGGTCGAGAACGGGGTCAGGGCCTCCCGTGATCCGGTCCTCGAGAGCATCCGCTGGTTCCTGGATGCACGGCCGGCACTCGAGCGCAGGGAGCGCGAGACCCGCCACCGCTAGCCCCGGCCCGCCGGGGAGAACAGAAAAAGGCGCGCAGCCCAAGAGGCCCGTCCTAGCATCAGCCTCGTGGACGTCATCCGCTACCAGGAACTTCGAGAGGGCACCGGCTTCGCGATCGAAGAGGACGGCCGCAGGGTCGCGCTCTACGCCGATCACGCCCGGGTCGCCGAGCGGGCCCTCGGGTCCGCGCGCAGCCTCGACCAGCTGATCAGCGGCTACCGGATCCTCCGCGAGTTCCCGCATCAGGACTTCTCCCTGAGCGACCCCTTCACCGGTCGCAGGCTCGTGATCCGCTTCGATCACCGCCTGGCCCGTGCCGATGAGATCGCCGGAGAGATCATCGAGGCCGACTCGGGGGAGATCTACCCGTGGATCGCCGCGAAGGTCGCGTCCCCGGTGTTCGCGGATCGCACGAACCTGCGCAGCTGGCTGTCGCCGGGGATCGCCCCGCGCGCCGAGGCCGGCTGGGCCTACCGCGTCCCCGGGCAGCTGACCGGCGACGACCCGGTCTATGCCGCCCGGATCCGCGGCGCCATCCAGACCTTCGTGCTCGCGATCGAGGACCCGGACAGCTCCTCGCTGCCGGCTGACTGGTCGCTCGGCAACGTCTTCAGCCTCACGAACCCTCCCCCGCCTCCGACGCTCGCTCCGGACCTGGACGCGATCGACCTTCCTGGGGACACCGACTTCGTCGGGGTCCCCGCGCTGGTCTCCACCCCCTCCTGAGGGCAGTGGAAGATCGCTCGTTGACGGGGCGGTAACGGACATCATCGGCGGCGATGGACGAGCCCCCGAACACTGACCAGCTGCCGGTCCCGGCCACCGGAGAGGGCACCGAGATCACCCCGGTCTCCCAGTATCCGACCGGAGTCGAGAGCCTGATGCCGGTCGGCGCCGACGGCGTGGTCGCGACCATTGACGAGGAGGACGAGGAGAACCTTCCCGATCGCCAGCAGCCGGCCGAGGCGCCGCCGGATGTACGCGACATCCCGATCGAGGACCTGTTCGAGATCGCCAACATCCGCCCCCAGTACTACGGGGTGGAGGAGCTGAGCGAGTCGATGCGGGTCCAGGGGCAGCTCGAGCCGGCGATGGTCCGCCCCGCTCCCCCGGGCGCGACCCACGACCGGCCCTTCGAGCTCGTCTTCGGCTACCGACGGAAGCGCGGCGCCGAGATGCTCGGATGGAACTGCCTGCGCTGCGAGGTCCGCGACCTGAGCGACGCGGGGATCCTCGACGTCATGATCACCGAGAACCTCCAGCGCGAGGACCTCTCGGCGATCGCCGAGGCGAAGGCGATGAAGGCCCTCGTCGAGCTCGGGGGGCTGAGCCAGGCAGCGGTCGCGCGCCGGCTGGGCGTCTCGGCCTCGCATGTCTCGCACCGGTTGCAGCTGCTGACGCTGTCGGCGCCGGTGATCGAACAGATCGACAAGGGCGAGATCTCGGCCAGCCACGGCGAGGCGCTCGCGTGCCTGCCGGCGGCCAAGCAGGAGGCCTTCGCCAACCGCGCGGCCTCCGGCGGAGTCAGCGTCACCAAGCTCTCATCCTGGATCCGCACCGCCAAGCAGGAGCTCGAGGAGGAGGCGCCGCCTGATCCCGAGGACCTCGAGCCGGTGGGGCCCGAGGACGCCACCCAGATCCCCCACGTGGTGCTTCGCGCGGACCTCGATGAGGACGATCAGACACGCATGCTCGTCTATGTCCTGCTGCGCAGCTGCAACGACCAGGAGATGCTCGAGTACCTCTTCGAGACCGAGGGTCTCGGCTACGAGCAGATCTGGGACTGGGTCCGCGGCCTGGACGCCGAGGACGCCCGGACGCTGACCGGGCGCCTCGTCCGCCGCTACCTGGAGGCCGGGCACCGCTTCTCATCGCTCGAGTCCAGCCTGGTCTCCGACCTCGGCGACGGGGCCGACCCCGAGCGCCGCGAGTCGTACGCCCTCACCGATCTCCCTGCGGTGAGCGCCGACCGCTCCGGGCTGGGGGACCTGCCCGACATGGGCGCCCTCCCGCCGGCGCCGGAGGCCGATGACTCATGGCTGCCGCCGGCCGCCCTCGGCCCCGCTGCAGAGTCCTGGGGTGGCGACACCTCCTGGACCGATGAGCTGCGCGTGGATGAGGCCGCGGGCGAGATCGTCGAGCCGGAGATCGTCGAGGCCGAGACCGACGACGATGGCAACTTCGCGCTCGCTGCCGAGGACGAGGAGCCCGACGCGGACGAGACCGGGACCGACGAGGGCGTAGAGGCCGATGAGGACGATGGCTCGATGCCCCTGTCCCTCGCCGAGGAGCTCTCCGACGCCCTCGCCGAGCGCCAGGGACTCGACCCGGAAAAGGCCCTCGACCTCGGCCAGCGGGTCGAAAACGCCGGTGCTCCGCTCGTTGCGATCGCCGAGCAGTGGATCGCGTCCGGTTCGCTGCCGGCAGCACCGCTGGTCGCCGGCTTCTCACCCGCGGGCCTGCTCACCCAGCTGGGCAAGCCCTCGCTGGTTTTCAGCTCGCTGATCGCGTTGGTCGAGTCGACCGAGGCCGCCCGAGCCCGCCTGGAGGGCCTCGGGGTCCTCACCGGTGAGGCGCAGATCGTGGCTGCCCTGGTCTCACGCCAGCAGGTGGAGCCCGAGAAGGCCCGTGGCCTCGTCTCCCGGGTGGCTGAGCACGACCAGATCCTCGAGGCCGCCCTCGAGTGGGTCGAGCACGAGGCCTTCGGCTCCGAGCCGGTGATCGCGGGCCTCAACCCGACCAGCCTCGAGGCCCGCCTCGGCAAGCCGAGTCTCGTCCTGAGCGCCCTGGTCGCCCTCGAGCGCGACCCGGAAGCCGCCCTCGCACGCCTCGGTTAGTCCGCCTGGGCGAGCTCCAGGACGCGCTGATGGGCCTGCGCGCGCAGGAAGGGGTCGAGGTTCCCGCTCTGGAGCGCCGCGTCGTTCATGACCTTCAACCCGGACTCGTGGTCGCTGACCGCGCGGTAGGGATGAAGGATGTAGGAACGCTTGCGCTGCCCGAAGCCGGCGCTCGCCGGCGCCCCGCGCATCGTGGCGAGCATCCTCTCGTGCTCCACGCGCTCGCGCTCGGCCAGGCGGGAGCTGAGCAGTGCCATGGCGATCTTTCGGTTGGCCTGCTGTGAGCGGTCCGAGCTCGCCTGGGCGCTGATACCGCTCGGCGTGTGGGTGATCCTGATCGCGGAGTCGGTCTTGTTGCGGTGCTGGCCCCCGGGGCCCGAGGCCCGGTAGGCCTCAACACGCAGGTCCTGGGCGGAGACCTGGAGGCCCTTGACTCCGTCGATGCGGGGGATCACCTCGACCGCGGCGAAGCTCGTCTGACGCTTGCCCTGCTGGCCGAAGCGCGAGAGATGAGAGACGCGGTGGACGCCGGACTCCCCCCGGAGCAGGCCGTAGGCATTCGGGCCGCCGATCTCGATGACGACCTGACGGATGCCCTCATCCTGGGCGTAGGAGAAGTCGATCTCGCTGACGCGCCGGCGTGAGCCCTCGGCCCAGAGCAGGTACATCCGCAGCAGCTGTCCGGCCCAGTCGCGCGCGTCGGCGCCGCCTGCCCCTGCCCGGATGCTGAGGATCGCCGGCCGGTTGTCGTGAGTGCCCCCGAAGGCACATGAGAGCGTCAGGGCGTCGAGGCGTGCCAGGGTCTCGGATTCGAGGACATCGAGTTCGTCCTGGCCGGGTCCGTCGGCGTCGCCGCGGAGTTGATCGATGACTGACAGGTCAGAGGCGAGGCGGTCCGCCTCGGCGTGACCCTCGCGATCTCCTGCCCGGCTAAAGGCAGCGCCCAGCAGCTGCGGCGAGATGCAGCACCTGCGAGCGCGGATGTCCGGGGGCGAGTTCAGTCATGACACCTGGTGACGATACAACGCCGGTGAGGCACGACGTGTTCATCTCGCGTCGGCCTCGGCCTCCGCCTGGGCGAGTCCGTGAAGCGTGGCCGCAAGACCGCGGCGGAAGGCGACCTGCGTCGCCGCCGCTCCGACCTCGAGCACCAGCGGCACCCCCAGCCCGAGACTGAGGCTGCGCAGGTCATGGAAGACCCGCTGGTAGTCCTCGTCCCGCCACCCGAGCTCGCTGATCCCATCGAGCTCGTGCGCGTCGAAGCTCGCCTCGACGAGGATGAGACCGGGTCGGTGCGCGACGAGAGCGCCGAGGACGGCCGTCCACTCCTCGGCGAAGGACTGGCCGGCGTCGGTGCGCACCGGTCGGTTGAGGATCCCGGGGTCTGCGCTCTGCAGCCCGGTACCCGGGTAGAACGGGAACTGATGGATGCTCGCGGCGAGGACCCGCGGGTCGGCGCAGAAGATCTCCTGGGTCCCGTTACCGTGGTGGGCATCGACGTCGACGATGGCGACGCGCTCCACCCCTTGAGAGAGAGCCTCCGTGGCGCCTACCGCGAGGTTGTTGATCAGGCAGGTCCCCATCGGGCGGTCCACGCCGGCGTGGTGGGAGCCGGGACGTGCAAGGCAGATCCCGACCCGCTTTCCCCTGTCCCCGAGGCCGTCCCGGACGGCCTTCGCGATCGCGCCGGCGGCCGCCCTGATCGCCGCCGGCGTCTCACGGATCACGGGGGTCTCGGGATCGAAGTGACCTCCTCCGGAGGCGGCGAAGCGGTCGATGTCGCGGAGGAGACGCAAAGGGTGGACCCGGGCGATCTGCTCATCTGTCGCCGGGGTGCACTCCCCCTGCGGGCGCCCTTCCAGCATCTCCCGTGCCCATCCGAGCTCGGGCGGAGCGAGGGGGTAGTCGAGGCACGCAGACGGGGCGTAGACACGAGCGCGCGAGCTCGTGGGTCCGGGAGCGAGCCATATGGCCGGGACCTGGGCCATGGGCCACGAGCCCGCCGGCCGATGGGCGTCGGGTGTGATCATCGACCGCTCACAGACGAGGGAGCTGTCGAGCTCGCGCTGCCAGGTGGCGATGTCGCCGACGGCGGCGCAGAGGAGTAGAGGCAGGTCGATCTCCGGCAGCCCCTCGCAGTAGTGGAGGAAGGCCAGATCGTCGGCCTGGGCGGGTCGCCATCTCGGGTCGGCCGACTTGAACCGCCGCCAGAGGGCCGGGTCGAGGTGACGCAGGAGGCAGCCGAGCTCGGGCGCGTAGGCGAACGCCTCGCTCAACGGCCCGAGGCGAGCGAGTTCCCTCATGCGCTCGAGCGTGTCCCAGTTCTGCCTCACGCGGCGAGCATGGGCGCGCAGGGAGGCGACGCAAGCGAAGTTCGCGCTCACAGCATCACCGCGGCCTGACTCTCAGTCGATGGAGAGCCTCCCCGTCATCCGCCCGGGCGCCGCGGCCGACGCCGACGCCGCTCATGAGATCGAGAACCTCGTCTGGGCCCCGTTCCACTACGAGGGCGATGAGGTGATCGAGTGGGACTACGACACCGCGCTGTGGGTGGTAGCCGAGGACACCCGGCAGATCATCGCGACCGCCGACGGCTGCCTGGTCGACTGGGACGGGGATCCCCGGAACCTCCCGCCCTCATGGATGGAGGTCCTGCGCCGGTCCTCGACCGCCGATCCGGCCGGTCGCTGGGCGAGCGCCCTCGGAACGAGCATCCTGCCCGAGCACCGCGGCGGAGGCCTGGGTGCGCGGATGCTGGTCGGGCTCAAGGATCAGGCCACCCAGCGCGGGATGCGCGGGATGCTGGCGCCGGCGCGCCCGTCCGCGCGCCACAGCTGGCCACAGATGACGCTTGCCGACTACGCGGCCTTGCGCCTCGATGACGGCCGGCATGCCGATCCCTGGATCCGCGCGCACGAGGCGATCGGTGGGCACATCATCGGCTGGTGCGAACGGTCACTCGAGGTCCACGCGGCGCACGAGGTCTGGGAGCGGTGGGCCGGCTACCGGCTGCCATCCGAGGGACGCTGCCTGTTCCCCCGCTCGATCGGCTGGCTCGAGCTCTCGGGCGGACAGGGATGTCTCACCGAGGACTCCATCTGGATCCTGCATCCGATCGACCCGGACCTAGTGGAGCTTCTCTCACGGACCCGGCCGGACGAGATCGAGGAGCGGCGCTCCCTCCTCTCCCCCGCCGAGCCTCAGCCGAGCGGCAGCGCCATCTGATGCTCGGCGGCCGGGGCAGAGGCCTCGGCTTCGGGCTGGATCGCGTAGCCGACCAGGGAGACCAGCTCGAGGGCCTCTCTCGCTCCGAAGCGGTCGATGACGACCCACTGGCCGGCGGTGGCGATCACCTCGGCCTCGAAGACGTCCTGATCGCGAGGGTGGACCCATGGTGCCGGTGAGGCGATCTGGGTGATCGGAGGGAGGTCGACGATCTCCGGCCGCGGCAGCCAGGCGGTGTTCGTCAGGCGCCGGCGAAGCCCCTCGGCCAGCAGCCCGAGCTCGCTGCGCATCGAGGCGATGTCGTCGGCACACCACATGGCACTGAGGCGCTCGGTGTTGCTCGCGCGGTCCGCCACGCCGAAGGCCCGGATCGTCGCCTCGAGGCGCCGGGCGAGCAGGCCGTCATCGCGGGCGACGATCAGGGCGGCGGCCGCGCCCTGCTCCACCAGGCGCTCGCGGCGGCGGTGCCAGCGGGCGACTCCGACCTTCATCATCCCCGGGCCGAAGCTGGCCAGGTAGACGGCGTGGTTCTCGGGCTGGACGCACTCGGCGCGACGGGCGGGGTTCGAGCAACGCAGACCGGTGCAGCGAAGACAGGGGATCAGCTGGGCGCGCTCGACGCAGGCCTCGCATTGGTTGCCCCGCAGCAGCTCCGAGCTCTCGGGGCAGGGGACAAGGCGCGGGGAGTCGGGTGCCCGGTAGCCGATGCAGCGGCGCGGCCCGAAGACCCGGAATGACAGGTGGGAGCCGATCGTCTCGATCCGCTTCTCGCTCGCGCTGACCAGGGACCGCAGCTCGAGGGCCGGTCGGGTGCCGTCATGTCCGACACCCGTGACCAGCCATGAGCCGCTCAGGGGCTCGGGACCGTGGAGTTCTTCATCCATCACGACCTCGATCGTAGGCCCCGAGCGGTCCGTACCCGCTGGATCCTCGGACTCCCATGAGGTCAAGCAGGGTGCGCACCGCGTGTGGGGGGCGCTTGACCTCGGCCCCGGCGCGGGCGACTCGAGGCGCCGGGTCTCGTACCCACCTCTTCCCTCTCTCCCCCACCTTCCGCGTTGAGTCAGACTGCCCCGAACCCGGAGCCTGTGGGCTTTCCGACCGTGATCACTGCGTGATCACCACACGATCAGACCTGGGGTGCTCACGGTCCGATCACGGCGTGATCACGCCGCGGGCCGGCTCCGCTCAGGGCCCGCCCGCGCACCGGGGCTGTTGCTGGCCATGGCTGCTCACGGCTGCGACTCGCTCCGGGCCGTGTCCGCTCGTTGCCCTGGTCTTGTCGGGGGCCGCCGGGGGCCATCATGCGGCCGCGACCTGGCCGTGGCCGTGGAGGTGCCGGGCCATGCCCGCGGCGTGTCGTGACCGTCATGAACCATGGCCCGCGGTTGCTCCAGCCCCAGTCCGCTCTCTGCCCTGGCTCGGGCTCCGGGTGGCCCGAGGCAATGCCAGGCCGGACCCGGGCCCGGTCCGCTGACTGACCACGGCCTGGGCGCTCCGTGCCCGGTGGGGGAGAGGGCATGGCCGGGCGCGCGCCCGGACACGGGGGCGCCCGCGTGCATGGAAGGAGTCGCCCCTGCCGCGGCGAACAGCGCACCATGATTGCTCACGGAACAGACTCAGCCCGCGCCCTGCTCGAGCCCCCTGCGGCCACTGAGCGGGCGGCCATCATCGCCGTCGCCGCCGAGAAGGGCGGAGTGGGGAAGACCACCATCAGCTTCGAGCTCGCAGCCCAGCTCGACGCGGTCCTCCTCGATCTGGATCACCACGGGGGAGGGGCCACCTCCATGTGGGGCTACCGCCAGGAGCGGTTCAAGCGCGCCCCGCTCCTCGAGGCCCTCGAGGCCGGCCCGGACGGACGGGCTCCGACGCCGCGGCGGGCTTCGCGCCGCCCGCGACTCGTCCCGAGCCACCCGGACCTCGCTGTCCTCGAGCTCACCGACTCGGACATCGCCGACTGCATCTCCGCCTGGTCGCGCACATGGGACACCGACTACGTGGTCATCGACACCCCGCCGGGGGACAACCTCCTTGCCGACGCGGCGATCAGCGTCGCGGATCTCGTCCTCGTGCCGGTCCCGCTGCGCTCCCGAGAGCTCGACGCCCTCGAGCGGATGGCCGACCTCTTCAGCGCGTACCGACTCGTGCTGGTGCCGAACATGGTGCCGCGCACCCCGCCGCGGGGCTTCATCGAACGCCTGCGGAAGCTCGCCCTGGCGCGCGCCGACCAGATCGACGTCGCACCCGCGATCTCCGACCACCTGGTGCTGTCGCGCCGTGTCCTTCGGACCGCCCTCAGCTCGCAGGAGAGGGGATCGGCCCGCACCGTGGCGGCCCAGCAGGAGCTTGCGCGCCTGGCCGACCATGTCCGTTCCCTGCTTGTGGAGGTGCGTCGCTGATGGCTGACTCGGTCGGAGTACTCGACGAGCTCGCGCAGCGCGGGCGCGCGCGGCGGACGGCTCCGCCCCGGCGTGCGGTCCCCGGGTCGCCGCGCATCGGCGAGAACGCGGCGCCCGCGCCTCCCGCCGCCTCCCAGGTCGCGGACGCCCCCGTCTCGACTGCGCCGGCGCCCGCCCCGGCCTCCGAGCAGGCGCCGGCGATCGCCGAGCCCTCGATCCCGCGCCGCGCGCGCGAGTCGGTCCTGCGCGAGCCCGAGCGGATGGTGAACGTCCACGCGCGCCTCGGACTCTCCCAGCACGAGCGGCTCGATCGGTTCATCGCCCTGATCGAGCGGGAGGGGTGGGGTACCACCTCGAAGATCGAGCTGATCCAGATGCTCGTGCACGAACTGCCGGAGGTGCCCGACGAGTCCTTCGGCGAGCGTCTTCGGGTGTTCCGTCAGGCCCAGGCGCGCGGGTACTGAGCGGCGCGCTCAGGTCAAGCAGACCCGGCAGCGGGTGCGGGGTCTGCTTGACCTGAGATGCCGAGCAGGGCGGAGAAGGCGGGCGGGGGCCCGATCTTCAGGTCGGCGAACTCGGTGCGGCTGAAGAAGACCCACTGCAGGAGCGGGTAGAGCCGCAGATCACCCGGGGCGACGTCGATCATCTCGCGGAAGATCTCCGCCGCCAGGTCGCGGTCGCCGCCGGCCATGGAGGTGAAGTGGTCGGCCCGGTCCGGGTGCGCGCGGTGAACCCACGAGCCCGGCTCCTGACGCGAGGTGCCCGGAGGGTAGCGCCGCTCGGCCCGGTCGTACCAGTCGGCGAGCAGTGACCAGAGAGCTTCGTCCGAGAGCTCGTTGAGGCGGCGCAGGAGCATCGCCGGCTGACCGATCTCGACCGCGTCGAGGCTGAGGCCGTACTCGCCGAGGAGAAGGTCGAGGCTCGCGCGCGGCTCGGGGGTGCAGGCGAGGTGAACCGAGAACTGCGGGTCGGCCTCGAAGTGGAGCTTCAGGACCTCCTGATCGCTCTCCACGTGGCGCAGGGCGCTGGCGGCCCGCTCCTCGAAGGGGCGGCTGAGGTCGAAGACGGGATCGCCCTCCGCACCGGGAGGGATGTCGTCGAGGCGGAAGTGTGCGAGGGCGACCGCGCGGTCCTGATCGATCACCAGCACGTCCGGTCGCTCGGGCCAGGTGCGCACCTCGACGTGCCGGAGGACGACGGAGCTCATGCGGGCAGACTCTCACGGGAAGGGGTGTCCGTCATCTGCGCCCGGATCACGGCGATGAGCTGGCGCGCGGCGCAGTCGTCGGCGACCAGCTCGGGATGCCCCTCCTGGTTCATGGTGACCAGGGTGTCCCCGCCGGGGCGCGACAGGGCGAAGCCTGTCTCGCAGCGGTTCGCGACGTATGCGCCCCCGAGAAGCGGACCCTCGGAGGAGGGGCGTGAGACGAGGTGGGAGATCAGAGCCAGGTCGGCCGGCAGCATCAGACGCGCGCAGAGCAGCCCGACCGCTCGCGCGGGGGCTCCGACCGCCCGGGTCCGCGCCGCCGCCGCCGCTTCGAAGGGCTGCTCCGAGCTGACGACAGGCAGTCCGAGTGCGATCGCATAGCCGATCTCGAACATCGCACTGCCGCCGATGTAGCCGCCGGGGTTGACGACGTAGAGGAGGTTGCTCGACCGGATCGCTGTGAGCTGGTGGTCGGCCGCCCGGCGGGGATCCTCAGGATCACCCTCGAGCCGCACGAAGTTGCCGGCGTCCTCGATGACCCGGCCGGATGTCGGACGCAGCACCGAGATCCCGAGCTCGATGAACTCCTCGCGAGCCCTGAGGATTGCCGACAGGTGCTTGCGGTAGCTGCCGGAGATGGTCACGGTCGCGTTCACGGCGTCGATCATGGGCCCTCTTCGCCAGGCCCTGTGGAAAGTTGCCGATTGCCTCCGAGTACCGCCTCCAGACAGGCCACCACGCTGGTGTGGGCCGGCGCCTGGATGACCGAGGAGTAGCCGAGCCGCGATGCCTCGGAGAGGCGCCGCTCGGACTGGGGGGCCGGACGGATCTCACCGAGCAGGCTCACCTCCCCGAAGGCGGCGACCGACAGGGGCACCTCCGACTCGTTGTAGGAGGATGCGATCGCTAGGCAGCAGGCAAGGTCGAGGGCCGGGTCGTCGACCCGGATGCCGCCGGCGAGCTGGAGGAAGACGTCGTGGCTGCCAAGGCGCATCTGGCCGTGGCGGCTGAGGACCGCGAGCAGCATCTGGAACCGCTTCTGATCGATGCCGCGGCAGGCACGGATCGGCTGGTTGGCGCTGGTGGGGGAGACGAGTGCCTGGACCTCCACCATCATCGGCCGGGCCCCTTCGATCACGGGGCAGGTCGCGGCGCCGATCGGCGCGCTCTGGCGCCGGGTGCCGAGAGCGGCGGAGGGGTCGTCGACGCCGATCAGGCCGGCGCCGGTCATCTCGAAGAGGCCGATCTCATCGGTCGAGCCGAAGCGGTTCTTGACGGCGCGGAGGATCCGCAGCTGCTGGTCGCGGTCGCCTTCGAGCTGCATGACCACGTCGACCATGTGCTCGAGGGTCCGGGGGCCGGCGAGGCTGCCGTCCTTTGTCACCTGACCGATCAGCAGGACGCTGGTGCCGCCCTCCTTGGCGAGACGCATCAGGGCCTGGCCGCACTCGCGCACCTGGGTGATCGATCCGGGCGTGCCCGAGGACTCGAGGCTGAAGACGGTCTGGATGGAGTCGACGACGATCAGGTCGTAGGCACCGGCGAGAGCTGCGTCGATCACCCGCTCGACCGCGGTTTCGGAGGTGATCTGCACATCGCGTCCGTTGTGGCCGAGGCGGTCGAAACGCATCTTCACCTGCGCGGCCGACTCCTCCGCGGCGACCAGGCCGACCCGTGCGCCCTTACCGGCGAGGCCGGCGAGCAGCTGGGAGGCGAGCGTGCTCTTTCCGTGGCCGGGCTCGGCGGAGAGGGCCATGTAGCTGCCGGGCACGATCCCGCCCCCGAGAACCCTGTCCAGTTCGGCGATCGTGGAGGAGCTGCGGGTGTGCGCATCGGGACTGACATCGCCCAGGTCACCGAAGCTCGCCGCCACCCCACCACTGCTCAGAGGGCGCGCGGCACGCGGCGCGCTGTCAGGGACCGAATCGAACTCCATCGCTGTCCCCGCTTCATTGCAGCTGGGGCAGAAGCCGAAGAACCGAACCTGTGTGAACTGACAGGCGGTGCAGCGATACGATCTCTTTGTCTTTGCCATTGCAGGTAACAGACTAGATGCCCCGGTGGGCGGCCCCGCTGTAATCTTCGTACCGTCAGCGGATGATGAGCACGGCGATCTCGAGGCAGACCGCTGCCAGGCCGATCCGTATCCACGGACTGTGGAAGGCTTCCCTCACACGCTCACCAACCTCCTCCATGCGGCCAGCACCCTCATCTCCGGCTCGGGTGAGCGGACGCCGCAGACCGGCGACCGAGTCCCCGGCCCGGAGCTTGATGCGCTGGATCACCGAGGGGCCGGAGTCGTTATGCCCCGACTGCCATCCGCCGCCGGTCGGCTTGCTCATGCCGTTGCCGCCTCGGGCGCCTCGGCCGGCCGGTCCTGGTCGACGATCTGCTTGGCCAGGTCGGCGAGGACGTCGGTCGGAGGGGTGGTGATCTCGGCGAGGCCGCCGAACACCTGCCCGAGGCCGCGCTTGATCATCATCAGGTGCTCCGGCGGGCAGTAGATGAGGCAGCTGATCTCCGGCGAGCTGCGGTTCTTGGGGATGTGCGCGAGCCATACGACCGAGACGATCCCCTCCCCGGTGCGCCGCAGGTTCGCGTCGGTCATGACCGCCTGGTTCAGCTTGCGGTAGAAGCGGTCCATCCGCGCGAGGGAGTCGTTCATGTCCTTGGGCAGCCGGACCATGAAGCAGGCCTTCTCAGGCGGGTTGTCGCGCAGTCGCTGTTCCCGGGCACGCTTGATGTAGGCCTTGGCGATCATCCAGCCGCCGACGCAGACGACGATGACAGAGAGAAAGAGCTGGAACGACATCGGACCGATCATGCCCCGCCAGGACGGGCCGCTCCGAGAATTACTCAAGCCGGCCGCGGGGCAGCAGCGGGGGTTCATGTGCCAGCGTCGGCGAGATGGCTACCGTCAGCGCCTGATGACGCGCCTTCCCCCTGATCCACTTCCCGCCCTGCTCGAACCCGACGGACGACTCGGTATGTACGCCGCCTCGCCTCTTCGCTCGATCACCGGGACCCGGATCAACCCCGAGGCCCGCTACTGGTATGACCGGCGCGGCCTCTGCACGGCCGTTGACTCACCTGTGAGGACGGGCGCCCACCCGGACCTGGTCGCCTGGATCGGCAATGTCGCCGGCTTCGACTCGCGGCTGCGGATGACCCAGCCCGCGATCGAGGAGTGGCCGATGTCGCGCCTCATCCCCCGCGTGCACGTCTACAAGAGCTTCCCTCACTTCGAGCTCATGCCCGGGACCTACTCGATCGACTACGTCAGCCTCACCAAGGCCCGGGATCGCCTGCCCGGGCAGGAATGGGTCGAGGACATCCGCGGCATGTTCCCCGAGGGTTCCACCCTGCTGCTGAACTTCATCGGCAACAACGCCCAGACTCACTACATCTGGAGCCTCGGCCCCGAGTTCTGGGCGGCGCCGTTCCTGCGCAACTTCGACGGGATCGTCAGCCCCGAGTTCAGCACCTTCATCGACGACCCGAAGCCCCAGTTCCTGATCGGCGAGCGCCAGAAGCAGATCTTCTGCCAGGAGGGCGCCGAGGCCGGTTTCACCACGATCCCCTCGATCGCCTGGTCGAGCGAGTCGTCCCTGCGCCGCCAGCTCGACCTGGTCATGTCGCTGTACCCGCGGGTGAACACCGTCTGGCTCGACTGCCTGGGCGCCGGCGTCGACCCGACCGCCTGGACCTGGAGCCGGATCGAGATGCTCGAGAAGCACATCCCGCCGGACTTCCCGATGCGCTGGCTGGTCGCCGGCGCGGTGTCGGGGTGGGCGATCGTCGAGCTCCACAGGATCTTCCCCCAGGGCAACTTCCACTCGGTCAATATCCGTCCCTTCGCGGCGACGATGGGCAAGGCCGGGACGCGGGGGGAGCGGGTCGCCCGGTTCCAAACCCACTGCCGCCGAATCGAGGGGTGGCTGCGCCGCGAGGACCTGCCGCCGGCCCAGCCGCGGCCGGAGTCGCTGCCGGGTATGCGCACGATCCTCTGATCCGGGACCCAGAAGCGAAAAAGGGAACGGCCCAGGGCCGCCAGCGCATAGTCGCTGCGTCGGGCCCGGACATGGCGTACCACCAGCCACGGAGCCCCGAACGTGCAACTTCGATGAGACGAGGGAGGTGAGAAAGTGATCTCAAGACTGAACGGCGCATTCCTTCGCCTCGCGACCCCGCGGGCCTCTCGTCGCGGCCTGGAGACCGTGGAGTGGGTTCTCGTCGGCGTCGCCGTCGTGCTCGTGGCCTTCTTCGCCTACCAGCTCCTCGGCCAGGAGATGGTCGACTTCATCGGTCGTCTGACCGACGGCGTCTCCGAGGGCAACTAGCTCCGGAACCCGGATCTTTGAGTGAGGGCCGTCGGCTTCCGGCGGCCCTCACTCGGTACGCGAGGCCCCTGCGTCCGATCTCCCGGGCCGCGTAATGTCAGTGGCATGACAACGACGCCCGCCTACACCCCCCTCGCCGTCCCTCCAAGCGTCGAGGCGCTCCTCGCCGAGTTCATGACCGAGCAGCTCGCGCCGGAGCTGCGCACCATCAAGGAGAAGCTCGCCCCAGGCGGGCACAAGGCGGATCTGTTCGAGGTCGGCCAGCGGGCGATTGCGCTGCGCTTCCAGATCTCCGAGTGGCTCGCCCGTGCCGAGCGTGAGCTCGACCGGCAGATGTCAGAGCGGTACCAGGCGATCTGGGAGTCGAGCAAGGCGACTGCGACCGAGCAGGGGCTGCGCACGATGCCCGCCGAGCTGATCAAGATCAAGGCGCGTGAGGCCTGTGGTGACATGGCGGAGGCAGTCAAGCTGCTGGCCTATCACCGCAACGACCTGGACTCGCTCCAGAGCTTCGTCCAGACCGGGGTCCGCGTCATGCGCGACGAGGAGATGGGCCCGGCGGACGGCATCGGCGCAGCCGCGGGGCTCTGGCGGGGACCCGCCTAAGCCCCGCGGCGGTCCGCTCGACCTCAGGCCTTGAGCTGGCGCGAGAGGGAGGCCTCGGCCTTGATGGTTGCGCCGGCGAGGAAGCCGAGCACGCCGCGTAGGCGCGCCTCCTGACGACGGGCATCGGGCTGGAGGCGCGCGCGCCCCTGCTCTGACAGGTAGCCAGTCCGGGCGCAGAGCACCCGGGTGCGGTCGACCCAGGTTGCGTCATCGGGGGCGTTGGCGACCTGGCGCTGCTCTTCGCTGACATGGTCGCAGTGCGGGCTGGCCATCCAGGCGCGGCATGCGTCGGCGACCAGGCGGGCGTGGGGCGTCGTCGCCCCGAGGATCGGAAGTCCGTGCTCGGCGTCGGAGGAGACGGTGAGCTGGTCGCGGATCCGGCGGATCTCGGCCACCTCGGACTCGTCGAGGGTGCTCCCTCCCCACTCACGCCCCTCGGAGACGGGGCGCCCGTAGCTCGGCGCCCAGGCCGCGGCCATGCAGACGCGGCCGCTGGTGAGGGGATCGAGCCCGGCGGCCTCACAGAGATCCTGGGCGGCCTCGAAGGCGATCCGGCGCTCGGCGGGGAGGGCGTCGAGGTGGGAGGCGAGCGCCGCGGCAGCGCCCGGCCGGGGGCGGTCCGCATCCGTGATGGGGCGGCCGCTCCGGATTGCGCTGACGGCCATCACGGCGCTCGGGCGCTCGCGGATCAGGGTGGAGAAGCACCCGTCGGCGCGACGCATGCTGGCGGCGATCGCCTCGGGCAGGCCCGCCGAGACCAGTCCTCCGTCCTCGTCGCTCGGGAGGCCGTAGTACGCGCGCGCCGCCTGCCCCATGCCCACGGTCCAGTATCCGGGCTCGACGCTGTCCTGGTAGAAGAAGGTGTGCTTGGCCTTGTGGTCGCCGTCGAGCATCAGGACGAAGGCGATGTCATCGCGCCAGCGATCGAGCGCCGGTTTGTAGCCCTCATGTCCGGGGTAGGCCTCGGGGAACCAGGCCATCATGGCGTTGTGAGCGAGGGCGAAGGCATCGACCTTGCGGGGGTCGGTCGCCTTGCCGGTCTCCAGGTCCGCCAGTAGCCATTGCCGGTCGATGCCGGCGCCGGCCAGCAGCGCGTAGGTCTCCCGGGCGCGTGCGGATCGTCCGGGGGTGTCAGCGTCAGCTCTACCCACCGCGGCGGCGGGTCGGGATGCACTCGTGCTCTGACCTCGTCCCATCGCGCTCGAATGTAGGCGAGGGACCGGGGATCACCCGCTTTTCGGGCCGAGGTGGCTCGCCAGCCACCGGCGGACCAGATCCTCGACCCGCGCGGAGACGTAGGGGTCGTGGGGGCGGCCGGCGATCTCCTTCAAGGACTCGACGACAGCGTCGACCGGGGTCCCATGGTGAGCGGCGAACTCGAGGATGGCACAGGGGTGGAGCCGGAGATCGCGTACGGGGCCGGCGAGGCGCCGTGGCGGGACGCCCAGCAGGAGCTCGGCCTCGGCCAGGGTGGGCCACCCCGCCCACGGGTCCGACCAGACACATGACGCAGGATCGCTCACGGTCACGACCGTAGGTGCGCGCACGGGAGTCATCCCATGCCTAGGGGCGCGCGGTCGCGACGAGGGCGGCGAACGCCTCGAGAGCCGCGAGCACGTGGTCGATGTCCGCGTCGGTGTGAGCGACCGAGACCGTCCACTGCTCATCCTGGCCGGGGGAGAGCAGGACTCCGTGGTTGACCATGACCAGCCACCAGAGGAACCCCAGCTCGTGATCGGGGAGGGTCTCGTATTCGCGGTAGTCCCGGAGCGGATCGCCCCAGAAGACCACCGTCCCCTTCAGGCCGATGCCGACGATGCGCGCCGGGATCCCCGCGGCATCGAGGATCGGGGGGCCCTCGATCCTCAGCCTCTCGTTGAGCCGGCTGGCACGCTCCACCGCTCCCCGGGTCAGGACCGACTCGAGGGCGGCGCTGCCGGCGGCGCAGGCGAGCGGGTTGGCAGCGAAGGTCGAGTAGTGGGGCGCCTCACCCGAGGCGACCACCGACAGGATCTCCGTCGATCCGAGTACCGCCCCCATCGGGATGCCGCCACCGATCCCCTTGCCCAGGCAGATCAGGTCCGGGTGCACGCCGAAGTGCCCGCTCGCTCCCCGCGGGCCGATCGTGCAGCCGGTCTTCACCTCGTCGAAGATCAGCAGCACGTCCTCATCGCGGCAGAGCTCGGCGAGCCCCTCCAGATATCCCGGCTCCGGTGAGATGAAGCTGACGTTCAGAAGGACCGGCTCGATGATCAGGGCGCCGGGACGCCAGACCCTGATCAGGTGGCGTGCGGCGTCGAGGTCGTTGAAGGGGATGACCCGCGTCTGAGCCAGCGACCCGCTCGCATGGCAGGAGCCCCAGGGCACCGGGTCCGGCGTGCGGTCGGCACCGGCCCGTGAGAGAGCCGGGTGGGTCGAGATCATCAGCGGCTCGGTCGTACCGTGGTAGCCACCCTCGACCTTCAGCAGCCACGGGTTCCCGGTGAACGCGCGCGCCACCCGGACAGCCAGCGCGGTGGCCTCACTCCCCGAGTTGGTCAGCTGCGCCTGCTCGAAGCCGAACCGGGCGGTGAGGGTCTCGAGGTACTCGCGCGCCTCGGTGCTCGCCGTCCCGAAGTGGACCCCCAGCTCGGCCCGGCGGCTGATGGCCTCGGTGATGGTGGGGTGGGCGTGGCCGCTGACCATGGTCCCGAAGCCGAGGCTGAGGTCGACGTACTCGTTGCCGTCGAGATCGAGCACCCGGGAGCCGGCGCCCGAGGCGATCGCCAGCGGGTACGGGTCGTGGCTGTGGAGCTGGGTGCCGACACCCGCCGGTGCGAGCGAGGGCGTCGCCCCTGCCAGGCGGGCCGAAGCGGGGGTTCTCTGGACGAAGACCTCGAGCTGGTTCGCGATGAGCCGGTCGAGCCACGGGCGCGGATGAGACATCCGCCGATACTGCGCCGCGGCGCCGGGGCGTCGATGGACCTTTCGCGTCGGCCTCAGAGATTGGCGCGGCCCCGGCGCCGGGGCGCACATGATCCGGCGCGTGCAGGCTGGAGATCACGAGCTCACGCGCCTGATCGGCGCAGGCCCCGCCCGGGCGATCGCGGGTCTGGCGGAGAGCGGAGCACTACCGAGCGGCGATCCTGATCACCTCGATGCGCTGATCGGCCGTCTGGCCGGGGCACCGGGGAACGTGGCCCGCCTCGTGGGTTCCTCCTCCGCCGGCCGGCCGATCACGATGCTGAGCACGGGGACCGGGAGCCGGTCGGTGCTCGCCTGGGGCTATCCGCACCCTGATGAGCCCCTCGGCGCGATGGCCCTGGCCTGGCTCGCGGAGCGCGTCAGTGAGGGCGACCCGGCGCTCTCAGCTCTCGCTCGCTTCCACCTGGTCTTCTGCGCCGATCCCGACGGCGCCCGTATCAACCGGGCATGGGCGGAGTCGCCGAGCCTCGAGAACCTGCTCTCGACTATCCGGCCGGAACATCTCGCGCGGGAGGCGGACTACGGCTTCCCGGTGCGCTACGGGCCGTTCGAGCAGCCAGATGATCTGGATGGCGCCCGCGCCTGCCATGAGGCGGCGAGATGCGTCGAGCCCTGGATCTGCGGGGTGATCTGCCGGCGTCACGGCCTCCCCGCCGGCCCGAGCGCCGAGTCGCTCGCACTCGCCAACGCGATCCGGATCACACGACCGGATCTGGTCGCCTCCTGCCACGACACCGTGGTCGGGGGCTGCTTCACCTTCATCCTCCACCCGCCGGGGCACGAGGCTCTGGATGCACTCCGCGATATCCCGGGAGCTCTCGGCCTGGCACGACAGCTCGGCCAGAAGATCGATCACGGGCGCCCATGGCGCCCCGGTGAGATCGACCTGATCCGGGAGCCGCGGATCGAGGGCGAGGCGCTCCGGTTCCTGAGGCGCCCGGGCATCGATCCCCAGCTGACCTACCTCGGTTGTGTCTCGGCGGCCCAGCACCTCCAGAGCGTCCTGCCCACCTCGCAGTTCATCGTGCCCGAGGCTCCTCACCTCTCGACGCCCGCCTTCGGCGACACCACGCCGCTCACACAGACCCGCGAGCTCCGACTCAGCCATGAGGCGCGGCGGCGGGGGATGCGCTGGTGTCTTCGCGGCGTGCATCTCCTGCCGGATGGCACGGCCGCCGAGATCCTCTACCGGATGAGCGAGAGCGCGCCGGCCTACCTGCCGGTCCGCCGGCGCGTTGGCCCGTTGAGTCTGCCGGTCAGCGTCGGGATGCTCGGCATGGAGGCGGTCGCGGATCGGCGCTGGGCGTTGTCCCAGGTCGACGCGCTCTACCGGGGCCTGCCGGCGTGGCTGCGTGACAGCGATCACCCGATCGCGGCGGAGCGCCGGGCTCTGCGGACTCCGGCAGCCCACGTCAACGACCGCTCGCAGCAGATCTTCCGCCTGTCGCCCTACACCGACCGGGCCGCGAGCGTCGCTCACCAGGCCGACTTCACCTGGAGGTGGTCGATCGAGACCGCCCGCTGGGCCGGCCAGCTCGCACGCCTGATCGACGACGAGGGCGGGCCCCAGGACGCGCGCGAGCGGCTCGGTCGGCTGATCGGCCAGCTGACCGGCCCGCTGCCACAGACCATGCGCCGCTCAGAGGTCCGTCCTGCTGGCGCGGCCAGTCAGCTGGCGCGCATCGTCGCGATGATCTAGGCGGCTGCGGAGCGGGCGCTCGCCAGCTCACCGCGGCGCTCGCGCATGACGTCGGCCAGGCGCTCACGTGCGGCGTGGTGGAGGGCCACCTGACGGCTGGCGGTCCAGATCCGATCGAGCTCGCCGACGCTCCGGGCGTGCTCGATCGCCATCTGGAGCCGGCCGCTGTCGTCCTTGCGGGCACGGTCCTTGGACAGACGCTTGAGGGAACCGCTGATGCGCGTCCGCACCGAGTCGCACGAGGACGCGATCTGCTCCTGCAGGCCGAGCTCCTCGGCGATGCGGGCGGTCTCGCGGGCGACCGGGTGGAGGATGGCGACGTCCAGGGCGGCGTACTCGATCTGGGAGGGGAGCAGGTCGCGCCGGCCCCAGTAGGAGGCCTGCTCTTCCTTGGCCAGCCCGGAGCCGAACAGCTCATCGCAGACCGCTGTGAGGGTCGCCGGCCGCTTGCCGTATTCAGGGTCGGCCTTCAGGCGCGCCTTGTGGATCTCCTTCCAGGCGATGCAGGTGTCGAGCGTGTTCGGGAGCATCAGCCCGTGGTGGAAGGCGAACCACTCGATCTCGAAGGGGGAGTGGTGGATGACGGCCTGGCGGTCCGGGTCACCGAGGAAGCCCATCAGAGGCGCCGGGTTCACGCGGAAGCAGTCGATGACCGCCTGCTCGCGGCCGACCTCGGGGTCGTCCACGCCGATCTGGATCAGCCGGATCGCGCCCTTCCAGGCACCGAAGCCGTAGTTGGAGGCCGTCTCGATGTCGAGGGCGACGCTCGGGACGTCCCGGTAGCGATTGATCATCTGCCGCAGCCCTGCCGCGCTGTCGATCGTCTCGAACCGGAGCAGGTCCTTCATCGGGCCGGGGGTGCTCGCCGTCTTCAGGCGACCTGCGTCACTCGACTCGACGGGCCCTGCGGGCGCAGCTGTTCTCAGAGACATGGTCCCCCTGGTCGCCTGAGCTGCTCTTCCCCGTGCCATCACAGATCACCATGCCAGCGATTCCGGGGGAGCTGCTCTTTTCACGACCCACCGTAGGACGTCAGGACGCGGCTGCATCACCGACCTGGATCCCGCCCTCTGTGACACGCGACCCTCCTGTGGAGATTGGCCATGCTGATCGGGCGGGATGCCACAACTTCACTCGTGACTGATCACGAAGATGTCATCGGACTCGACCTCGGATCCGGGGTCATCAAGGTCGCCCTCGTCCGCGACGGCGTGCCGCTGGTTACCACCAGCCAGCCGCTGCCTGCCGGTGTGTTCGACCGCGGCCACCTCAAGAGCCCGGAGGTGCTGACCGCGGCCCTGCGCCAGATCTGGAAGGCGGCGAATCTCCAGAGCAAGAAGGTCCGCATCGCGATCGCAGACCCGACCCTCCAGGTGCGCACCTTCAAGATGCCGGACCCGGGCGATCGCGAGGAGCTGCGTTCGCTGCTCCAGCTGAACGCCTCGAGCCACTTCGACGGTCTGCCGCTCGGCAGCAACAATTTCGACTTCGAAGAGGTCTGGCGCGAGGGCAAGCAGGTCGAGGTGGCGGTCGTCGCTTCTCCCCGCAGCCTGGTGGACAGCATCGTCGAAGTCGTCAAGAAGAGCGGACTCGAGCCGGTCGGCCTGGAGAGCCCCGCGACGGCGCTCGCCCGGGTGATCGACCCTCCCGCGGTCGGCGCCCCGTTCCTGGCGGTGATGGTCGACGCCGACATCACCCACCTGATCCTCGCCGAGAACGGCGCGGCCGTGTACACCCGCTCGTTCCCGTTCGGCAGCAACGACTTCGCGGGGGCCCTCGTCACCGGCGAGCGGTCGATCACCGCGGCTCGCGATCTCGTTCGACGGGTCGGTATCGGCTCCGACTACGACCGCGCGGTGGCACCAGATGTCGTCAGCGACGTCCAGAGTCGCCTGCTGGCGGTGTTCGACCGCTTCATCAAGGACCTCGACGACACGATCAACCTGGTCAGGGCCCTCGGGCGCCAGCCGGTGGACCACCTGATCGTCCTCGGGGAGGAAGCTCAGATCCTCGGCCTCAGCCAGGCGCTCACGGAGTACCTGCCCTCCGCCGGCACTCTCGCGCCGGTCGAGCTGGTCGAGGAGATCACCTCGTCCCGGAGCGCAAGTCGCTTCGCCGTGGCGCTCGCGCTCTCACACCGCGGCGGGCCGAACCTGCTTGTCGTCGACCGGGCGCTGAGCAAGAAGGCCCGCTCCGAACTGGTGCGCGAGATCGAGGAAGGATCGCGCGTGAAGAAGAAGCGGGGCTCATCGATCCCGAAGCCCTACCTGATCGTGATCTGCGTCTGCTCGGCCGCGTTCCTGGCCGCATCCTTCCTCGGTAAGCCCGTCCAGGAGAAGGCAGAGCGCCTCGACTCCCAGGCCGGGCAGCTCGAGCTCGAGATCGCCGGCGGGGTGCCGGAGGGCAGGGACAGCGGACTCGACCTCGCCCTGGATGGGCGGCGCAACGCCGCCGATGCCCTCGCGGCGGCGGCGTCGCTTCCCCGGGCCCGCCAGGTCACCCTTGACGCGCAGGGCCTCCTTGTCGCCGTGCCGACCGGCTCGGCGCCGGCGGCGGTGGCCGCGCTCTCCGCGAAGGGCGTCACGGGCCAGATCCTTCCGGGCGACCAGATCCGCATCAACCTCCCCGGAGGGGACCGATGACCCGCAAGACCGCACGCCAGAGTATCGTCGCCGCCGTCGTCGGGTTGATCGCCCTCTTCGGGATCGCCTACCTGACGGTCCTGCCGAGCTACTCGCAGATCAGCGACGCCGAGCGACGGATCGAGATCGTCCAGGCCGAGAAGCAGTCGCTGATCGACCCCTTGCTCGCCGTCCCCACCAAGCGGAACTCCGACAAGGACCAGGCCGCCATCCTCGCCGCCCGTGGTGACCTGACGATCGAGTCGATCACCCCCGAGCCGGGGGTCCCCTTCAAGCAGCTCGTGCGCAATCCCTACACCGTCGTGGTCTCCGGATCCTCCGAGCAGCTCGCGGAGTTCGTCGCGGCGCTCGAGGAGACCGTCTTCGTCGAGGACGAAGCCCCCACGGGGACCAGGGGTGCCGTCGTGCTGAACCTCTCATCGCTCTCACTGACGCCCGCAAGCAGCGGCGCGGCGGTCACCGGGACCCTCGTCGTCGATTCCTTCTCGCGCAGCTGAGGCCGGTACGACCGGGGGCCCCGATTCGGGGCCCCCGGACGATCCCGATCACACACGGATCAGAACGGGATGTCCTCCTCGTCCGCCGCCCCGCCGATCTGGGGGGAGGCCTCGGCCGGCGCGTCGCGCCGCTCGAGGATCTCGGTGACGTTGACGTAGGACTTGCCCTCCTTCTTGCGGGTCTCCACCTTGACCTTGAAGATGCCCGAGCGCAGGGCCTCGTTGAAGAGCGTGGTGTCGACACGACCGCCGTCGTCCAGGTTGATCCCGGTGATCATCGAGACGTCGCGACGGAAGTAGAAGTTCGCCGGGTCCATCGTGAGCATCAGCGACAGCCAGCGACCGTCGAACTCGCCGCCGTGGACGGCGAAGGAGTAGCTGGACCAGGGCTTGCCGTTGCGACCCGTGCCGGTGCGCGGCTCGATCTCACCGTCGTCGTTCAGGCGGATGCGGACCTCGACCTCGGTGCCGTCGGGGATGTCGGCGTACTGCGACTCGGACTGGGCCTCACTCGCCGGGGGGAAGTTCATGTCCATCATTGTCTGGGTTTCTCCTGTCTCTGGGTTGCGCCGTTGCTCGGCACTGACAAAAGTAGGCGCGGCGTCCAAGGGCGCGCTGATTCCTCGCTGACGCCTCACTGACGCCTCACTCACCCCACGGGACGAAAGAGATGCCCCTGATCCGAGGCGGACGGTTACCCTCGGGAGGCTCTGATGTCAGAACCGACCGCCAACGCCCCTCGGGGGCGTCAGCCTCACACCCAGGTGCCGAACCTCCTGGCGGACTTCGTCATCCCTCTCCTGTCGGGCGCAGAGGTCTCGTGCCTGCTCTACATCGTGCGTCGCACCTACGGGTTCGCCTCGCCCGATGGCGAGCGAAAGACCCGGGACCGGATCTCACTCAGCCAGTTCGAGAACGGCATCCAGACAGGCCCCTACATCCTCGATCTGGGCACCGGCCTGACGCGGAACTCGGTCCGAGGCGCCTTGAAGAAGCTCGCCGACAAGGGTCTCGTCCGTCTCGACAAGCACTGCTCACGGTGCCTGTGGGAGCCCGACCAGGAGCGCCCGGACGCACCGGCGCCCGGCAAGGAGTGCCCGCGCTGCCTTCGGACGCTCGATCACAGCTACGGCCTCGTGGACCTGACCCCGCGAATCCTCGTCGGGTTCCTCAACGCGAACGACCCAGCCGGTAGGAGCTGGCAGTTCGACGCCGACCTGCGGCGGCTCCGCCTCGCCGACGATCAGGCGCCGGCCGCGCCGGCCGACGCGACGCCGCTCTCGGAGTACATCGAACGTCTCTGGTATCCGGACCTCGCCGAGCAGGTGATCGGCCAGCTGAGCGCGTCGCGAGGTGGCAGGCGCCCGGCCGACGCCCAGCTGGTCAAGCACGTCTATCAGCCGATCCTCGAGCTCCAGGACCTCTCCGCGCGTCGGCCGGCGGCGCTCAGGCACGCCCTGACCGAGACCATCAGCAGGTCGATCCCCTCCCAGGCACGCGCCACCGGCGGCAAGACGGCCTCGCGGCGGACCAACTGGGGATGGGCGGCCTACGCCAAGGCGGTCCTCGCGCGCAGCCTCGCCGACCCCGCCTTCTCCGGGGATAGGGCAGCCGCGCCGGTCGACCCCGCCCAGAAGGCGCGCGATGCCGAACAGGGAGCTCGGGACCTGCTTGGTCGCGCCCGCGAGCTGAACGCCGCCGGGGAACTCGAGGCTGCGCGCGCGGTCCTTTCGGAGCTGCTCGGCATGACCGAGGCCCTCTCCACCCTGCTCGGGGGCGCGGAGCGGGCCGACGCCCACCTGCGCTGTGCCTTCAAGAAGGGTGTCCGCGACCTCGCGAGCGCGCCGCGCGCCGCGGCGCTCGCTGACTACTACCCCGAGTGGCAGTGGCCGGATGCTCTGCCACTGACGTGATCGAGAGAGGGCGAGACTTCGCTCTCGGCGCATGTGCTCACCGCTACGGTCGAGACCGTTCATGAGCCCGCCCGAGACTGACAGCCCTGACATCGACGAGCCGGTTCGCGAAGGTGGACTCGACTCACAGGCGATGGCACGCCCCGGCTGCCCGGCCTGCAAGGGCAAGGGCACCGTGGAGCGGCCGCGCGAGGACGGAAGCATCGACTATCGCGTCTGCCTGTGCGTCCTCCACACCCAGCGCCGCGCCACGGCCCGCCTGATGATCGCGCGCCGCTTCGACCCGCTGATGCGACGGATGACCTTCGCCGCCTATGACCCCGGCTCAGCGCCGGAGAACCTGATGGCGCTGCGCGTCGCCCGGAACTTCTGCGACTCCTGGGTGCAGGCCCGCAGGGAGGGCTGGGTCCTCGGGCTCTGGGGGACCCCCGGGTGTGGCAAGACCCACCTCGCCACGGCGATGGCGCTCGAGCTCACCCGCCGCTTCCTCGCCAAGAGCCTCGTCGTGACCGTGCCGAACCTGCTGCGCGATCAGCGGCGCACCTTCGGAGCCTCGGAGCGGTCGGATGTCGCCAGCCCGATCGAGCGTGCGATCAACGCCGACTTCCTCGTACTCGACGACCTCGGCGCGGAGTACCTGCGGAGCCGAGAGGGTGCCCGGAGTGAGGTCGACTGGGTCAGCGAGCAGCTGTACCTGCTCCTGGACGAGCGTCTCCGCCATGACCGCCCGACCGTCTTCACGACCAACTACTCACCGACCGATCTCCAGCGCGTCCTCCAGGAGCGGGTGTCCTCGCGCCTCGAGCGCGCTGAGGTCATGCCGGCCCTCGAGATGACCAAGGTCTCGGCGCGCGTGCGGACGAACGCCGGCGCCCAGAACCTCCTGACCAAGGACCGTCCCAGCTCATGAGCGAGACGACGACCAGCGTCTTCGACGAGATCAAGAACCGCGTCGACCTCGCCGACTACCTGAGCAACCACGCCGGCGTCGAGCTGGTCAGCGGCGGCCCCGGCACCCTCGAGGCCCTCTGCCCCTTCCACGCCGAGGACACCCCGAGCTTCAAGGTGACGGACGCCCGCTCTGGTGAGCCCTGGAAGACGTGGCGCTGCTACGGATCTTGCTCGACCGGTGGGACGGTCATCGACGCGGTCATGCAGCGCGAGGGCTTCGAAACCGCTTTCGAGGCGATCGAGCTGCTCAACGAGCTCTACGGACTCGGCCTCGAGAACAACACCAAGCGGTTCGAGAAGTTCAAGCGGACCGTCGCCGAGGCGACCACCCAGATCGAGAAGGCCGACGCGGAGATGCGCTCGGGCTCCGAGCGCGCGACCCGCGCCCGCAGCTTCCTCCACGCCCGCGGCTACACCGATGAGACGATCGAGCACTTCGGCCTCGCCGTCCACACCGCCTTCTCCTCCGCGGGGCGTCTAGCGATCCCGATCTTCGACCGCGCCAACCACCCGATCTCGATGAGCCACCGGGCTCTGTTCGACCGCTACCCGTGCGCGAGCTGTGGCGTCGAGGTCGCGGCCAAGGACATCGCGGGCCGCCGCCACAAGTCCGAGGCGGCGCGCAAGAAGGGTCTGGAGGAGATCGACTGGCAGACATGCCCGCACTGTGAGGCCCCCAAGGACGAGGCCCGGATCGCTTGGCTGGTGCGCCAGCACCCCAAGTACATGAACGAGGCGGATTACGAGAAGTCGAAGCTGCTCTACAACGAGCCGTCCTCCCGGCGCGCCCTGCGCAAGGACGAGGATGTCATCGGCTACTTCATCATGGAGGGATACGCAGATGTCTGGGCCTGTCATCAGGCCGGGCAGCGCGCTTGCTCCTCCTACAACGGCGCGAGCATCTCCTCCTGGCAGGCGGCTGAGGCCGCGAAGCTCTGCGGGGCCTCGGACCCGGACCGGCCGCTGATCCTGATCCCGGACTTCGACCAGACCGGAATCCCGAAGGTGCGAACGAACATCGAGGAGATCCGCCGGGCGGACCCGAACGTCGAGATCCAGGTGGTCGCGAACCTGAGCACCTCAGGGGACTCCGACTCCTACAAGGACCTCGGCGAGCTCCTGTCGCGTCGCGGTGCAGATGCGGTCGCCCAGGTCCTCGAGGAGAACCGGATCTCCGCCGACGAGTGGCTTCTGCGCGAGGTCCTCGACGCCCGCAACCCCAAGACCGGCAAGCCGTTCCACTCGAAGACCCGCCAGATGGAGCTCTGCTCCCAGATTCTCTCCGGCGTCCACCACCGCGTGGCGATCGATCATCTCGTGCCGGTGCTTGCCGGGCAGTGGGGTATCCAGGAGCCCCAGGCGCGCGACTTCGTCTACGCGAACATCACCGGGCGCGAGTCCCTGCCGGCCGAGCACCTGATGAAGGACGTCCACCAGGCCCAGGCCGAGGCCATCGCCTACCTGCGCGACGACTTCGTCATCCCACACGGCTTCGAGAGCCTCGACCGCTGCTTCCCCGGCGGCGGAGCGCGCATCGCCCAGCTGTCGCTCTGGCTGGGCAAGTCCGGCGTGGGCAAGACCGCCCTGATGCTCCAGGTCCTCGCCAACATGGCGCGCCGGGGGGTGCGGTGCATCTTCTTCTCACTCGAGCAGCCGGCGGCCCAGCTGTTCATGCGGATGACCTGCCAGGTGCTGGCGATCCCCATGGACGAGGCGATCGAGCTGATCAAGAACGAGGACCCGCGGCTGGCCGAGGTGCGCGAGACCTTCGAGCGCCTCGTGATCATCGACAACGTCCCCGGTGAGGGTCAGACCGAGATGGTCGACATGAGCGCCGGGCGGATCCACAAGATCATCCACGACGTCAACCTGACGCGCTTCCCCGAGCCTGCTCAGGTCGTCGCCGTCGACCACCTGGGCATCCTGAAGGTCGGCTCTGACGCCCCGCGCAACGTCCAGAACGACGAGCTCCAGGCGGCCGGCTACATCATGCAGGAGCTCTTCAGCGTCTGTAAGGCGACCAAGACCTACTTCATGGTCCTCCAGCAGCTGCCGAAGGACGTCAAGCAGGGTGAGCCGATCATGTCCGGTGACATGGGTCGCGGTGGCGCCAAGCAGCAGGACTTCGCCGACTACGTCATGGGCATCTGGCGCCCTGAGCAGCGTGCCGACCTCGATGACGAGGAGCGGATCGCGCTCGAGGGGCAGTACAAGCTCTACCCGGCGAAGAACCGCCACGGCGCCCAGCAGCTCTGCCACCTGTACTTCGATCGCAAGAACCTCCGGATCATGGAGGCGCTCGACATGATGCCCTCACACTCGGCCGTCGGGTCACTCGATTCTGCCGACGGCGCTCCGGTGCGCATCGGCTCCGGCGATGGTGAGGACGACTTCCTCGCCATCGAGCAGGCGCAGCTGGAGCGCGCACAGAACCCACCATCCGATGATCCGCCCCCGGAACGTGCACAGAGCGCACCGGCCGCCGCGGCCTCCCCCCAGATCGACCTGCGTGTCTCGCCGCCGCCGCCGCTGCCGGTCGCCGACCCGAACCAGAGCGACCCTCACGTGCCACTCGACAGTGACGCGATCCTCGGGTTGCTCGGAGTCGCTGACGACTCGGAGCACGCGCTCGAGGAGGAGTTCTTCGAGTGAGCGCCGATCGTCTCGCTTCCCGCTCGGGAAGAGAGATCCAGGCCCGTGTAACAGGTCGTCCTTATGCTCACGAGCGCGATGTCACTGCTGCGACGGCTCGTCCGCCTCAATAACAAGCTCGGCTTCGGCAACGCGCCCCCTGCCGTCAAGACGGCAGCACTCGCGGTCCAGGTCGGCGGGGCCCTGATCGTCGCCCTGGTTCTCGCCTACTACCTGGTGCGGGTGCTCCTGTCCCTGGCCGTTCCCGGCGATGCCCAGGCGATCCTCGAGAGCTCCCAGTCCCCATCCTCCTACGTCGCCGAGGTCGAGATGGTCCGCACGAGCGAGGTCCGGGGTGAGCCGGTCGAGGGACAGTCCCTGAAGGTGATCGCCATCGACACGAAGGCCGGCGCCTTCCAGGCGCGGATGACCCGGGTGTTCCCGGGGTCCAACGTGGTCCTGTTGGGGGGCGATGCCGCCGGCGCCCGGGTCAAGCGCGGCGACGCCCCCGTGGAGTCCCTCCCGGCGATCGCGCTCGAGACGCTCACACCTCCCTCGGCGCCTGAGATCGCCGGTCTCTCACCTCAGGTGATCAGCGACGCATTCACCGTCCGGCAGGTCCGGGCCTGGCAGATCTCGTTCGTCCCAACCCCGCAGGTCATCTCGCGTCTCTTCGCCGCGGAGGCGATCGGGCTCGACGGACCTGAGATCACCGCGATCCGTGAGGGCCGCTTCGTGACCGACCAGGCCTACGCGGTCGTCACCCGCCGTGATCGGGCGCTGGTCCTGATCGACATCAGCCTCAGGATCGAGGGCGGCGCCGGCTATCGCCTGCTGGTCAAGTTCCGCGACTTCGATCGCCTTGACCTGAGCGGGGAACCCGTCCAGTGACGCAGGCCTCGGGGGTGGCTGATCCGGCGCGGGAGGCCAAGAGCGAGGCGGTGCTCGCTGCAGTGCGAGCGATCGCTCGAGAATCGAGGACCCCTCGGGTCTCGGTTCAGGAGTATCTGCGGTACCGACGCGAGAACGACAGCTCCCTCCCCGCGGTCAACTCTGTCTACTCCCTCTTTCCGGGAGGCTGGAGCGAGGTGCTCGAGCGTGCCGGCCTCGGCGCCGAGAGCGACGAGGGGTCACGCCGGACCTCGGAGGCCTCGCTGCTCGAGGCCCTTCGCACCGTCGCGAGCGCCCTCTCGACCGAGGTCCTGAGCTCTCACGCCTATGACGAGTACCGCGCCCGGTGTGGCTTGTCCCTCCCGAGCTCCTCCGTGATCCGCAAGTGGCTCGACTCCTGGGAGCAGGCCGTCATCAAGGCCGGGCTGCAGGCTCCTCGCCGGTCGGGTGTCCGGCGGCCGAGCGCGGCCTTGGTGATCGAGTCCGTCCGTGCCGCGATCCGCGCGCACGGCAGCGCCATCACACCCGCCCAATACGAGGACTGGTGCCTCGAATGCACCGCGAACGGCGAGGATCCGCCTCGTCTCAGCAGCGTCCTCCAGGTGTTCCCGAGCTTCGAGATCGCCGTCCGATCCGCCGACATCGAGCGCAGCGACGATCTCCACCCCCATTCGCTCTGGACGGCCGACGAGGCCCGTCGGATCAGCCGTCTCTCCGAGATGATCGTCGGCGCCCCCCTCACCGAGGAGTCCTACGAACTGCTCCGGGCCCGGGCGACACGGCCGATGCCCACCTGGCGGACCATGCGCCAGCTGCTCGACACCCCCTGAGCGCGAGGCGGCCTCAGGCGGGGGTCTCGACGCTGACGCGCCCTGGACCGATGCGTACCGTGTGACCATCCGCGTCGAGGATGAGCTCGCCCTCTCTCATCACCGCGGGCACGCCCTGAGCGACCAGCTGGGCGCAGAGCAGGGACAGGGTCTCGAGCTCATCAGCGGCCGCGGTCATCGAGACCGCCTCCTCGCCGGCGAGCCTGGCGAGCTGACGCGCGGCCTGAGCCTCGAATCCGCGATAGAGGGAGAAGTACTCCTCGCAGCGGCGCATCAGCTCACCCGCCTGCGCACGACCCTGCTCGGCGACCACCCGCTCACCGAGAGCGCGGCCGCGCTCGCCGGCGGCATCGGCCACCGCGGCGAGGCTCGTCGTCGCCCGCTGCGCGCGCCGGTGGGCCGCCCAGACCGCCTCCGCCCGCTCGGCGAGGCGGTGGAGGTCGAGGGTGATGCCGCGGCTGGAGGCCGCCATCGTCTGCTCGGCGAAGCGCGCGGCTTCCTCGAGCTCGGCTCTGGACTCCTCGAGCTGGGAGAGGGCCGCGTCGACGTCGGGGAGGGCGGGGGCGATCTGCTGGACCCGCCCTCCGGCCGCCCGGGCCCGGCCGGCGAAGATCTTCGCATCCTCGATGCTGAGGGAGAACCGCACTCCGGCGAGGATCGGCTCCTCCAGGGTCTTGCCCTCGTGATCGCAGACGGTCAGGCCGTCGAGGAAGGTCGTCGCCTCGAGCTCCTCGAGGGCGCGCACTCCTCGCAGGAAGACCAGCCTGCGCCCCTCGATGGCGCCCGCCCACCCCGACCAGACCAGGCCGCCGCTCGCGCCCTGGAGCTCCTGCCGTCCCGCCGGCCGCCAGCCGGTCTCGCCGGGGGTGCGCTGGTCGACGTGGTTCTCGACGACCGCGCTGACATGAGCGGACAGGCGTGAGCGCACCCGCAGCGTGGCCTCCGGGCTCTCCTCGACCTGCCACCCCGAACCCGGGACCCAGAAGTGGATCGCCTGTTGGCGCCTGATCTCCACAGTGGCCGCCTAGTTGACCACTCGAGAGATCTCCTCGAGTGAGGTGGTGCCGTTGAAGACCTTCTCGTAGCCGTCGTCGCGGAGAGTGGTCATCCCCTTGGCCACCGCGGCGTCCTGGAGCTCGTCGGCACTCGCGACGCGCATGACCATCTCCTTGAGCTCGGGGTCGAGGGCCATGACCTCGTGGACCCCCATCCGCCCCGAGTAGCCGGTGTTGCGGCAGCGCGGGCAACCGCCGTCCTTGGCCCGGAAGCTGGGGATCATGCCCTCCGCCTCGGCCTTCTCGAGTGCCCAGACCGGGGCGCGCCCTGCCTGGAGCATGCTCAGGTCGGTCGCGCGCTCCTCACGGCAGAAACGGCAGAGGACCCGGGCGAGGCGCTGGGCCATGATCAGGTGGCAGGCGTCGGAGATCAGGTAGGGCTCGACCCCCATCTCCATCAGGCGCGTGACGGCGGCCGCGGCCGAGTTGGTGTGCAGGGTGGAGAGCACGAGGTGGCCGGTCATCGCCGACTCCACGGCGATCCGGGCCGTCTCCTGGTCGCGGATCTCACCGATCATGATGACGTCGGGGTCAGAGCGCAGGATCGAGCGCAGGGCGCTCGCGAAGGTCATGTTGGCCCGCTCGTTGGTCTGGACCTGGTTGAGGCCGTCGACCCGCTGCTCGACGGGGTCCTCGACCGTGATCACGTTGCGGATCCGGTCGTTGAGGATGTGGAGCATCGCGTAGAGGGTCGTGGACTTGCCCGAGCCGGTCGGGCCCGTCGTGATGCACAGTCCGTGGGGGCGGCCGACGGCGTCCCGCACGCGGGCGAGGTTCGCGCCGGCCAGGCCGAGCTCGACAAGGCCGAGCTGGGACTGTGAGGGGTCGAGCAGACGCATGGTCACACGCTCGCCGTGGACGGTCGGGAGGGTCGCGACGCGTAGGTCCACCGGGCCGCGCGGGGTCTTGAAGGTGGTGCGGCCGTCCTGGGGGGCTCGGCGCTCATCGATCTTCAGGTCCGCGATCACCTTGATGCGGGTCACCAGCTGGTCATGGCTGTTGCGCGGCACCGAGCGGACATCGGCGAGCACGCCGTCGATCCGGAAGCGGATCCGCGTCGGGCCGGCACTCGGCTCGATGTGGATGTCCGAGGCGTCCTGCTCGCGCGCCTGGATGATCGTCTGGTTCGCGAGGGCCACGATCGCCGAGTCGGCGGCGCTCCCGCTGGTGCGGAAGTCCACCTGGGCGGTGTCGTTGGAGGAGGATTCGCGCTCGAGACGCTCCTCGGAGGCGTCCCCGGTCTGGGTCAGATCGACGAAGGCGTCGCGCAGCTCGGCCGATGACGCCACTCGCAGGCTGATCTCGGCCCCGCTGAGCCGGACGAGCTCGGTGACGAGGCCGGGGTCGCCGGGATCCGAGCAGGCGACCACCAGGGTCTCCTGGGCGTCCTCGCCGGTGATCTCGATCGGCAGGACGTTCAGTCGCGATCTTGCCGACTCGTCGAGGCGATTCGCGACTGCGGGGTCGATCTCCAGATCGGCGAGCTTGACGAGCGGGACCTGGTGGACGCGGGAGAGGATCCGAGCGAGGTCGTCCTCGGTCACCAGGCGCGCGATCAGGGCCTGGGCGGCGAGGCTCGACCCGGAGGCCTCGGCGCGCTCCACGAACTCCTTCAGCTTGCCCAGGCCCACGATCCCGTCGACGACGAGGATCTCGAGCAGCTTGATGTCAGTGATGCTCTTGACCCCGGACGCGCGCACCCTGTTGCGCAGCTCGACCGCTGTCAGTTCCTCACCACTTCTCAGAGTGATTGGGCGCGGTCCGTCAGTCATGTCCCGCGACTCTAGAGACGCGCCGTCACGCTGAGAGTGAATCGGTGTTTGGGCCGTGGCGAACTTCCATGCCCGCCCTGTTGCGCTAGCGCATCATCGGGCGCTAATGGCCATCGAATACCCATACAACATCGATCAGCTCCTGCAGGAGATGGTCGATCAGGACGCCTCCGACCTCCACCTTCGAGTCGGACAGCCGGCGATGCTGCGGGTCAAGGGGGACCTGATCCCCGTCCACGCCCGCCATGTGATCGACGCGGACGCCATGAAGGAGCTCTTCCGAGGCCTGCTGACACAGACCCAGTCGTCCGCCAAGATCGAGACGCTGCGCCAGGAGAAGGAGCTCGACCTCGCCTACGCCCTCGAGGGACAGGCGCGCTTCCGCGTCAACGTCTTCTTCGAGAGGGGCATGCTCTCGGCCGTCCTCCGGAAGATCCCGGAGGTCATCCCCTTGCCCGAGGAGATCGGACTCCCCGAGGTGATGAACAGGATGGCGGAGCTCCAGCGCGGTCTCGTGCTTGTCACCGGGCCGACCGGCTCGGGCAAGAGCACCAGCCTCGCGGCGGTGATCCGCCGCATCAACGAGACCCGTCCGGTCAGCATCCTCACCCTCGAGGACCCGGTCGAGTTCATCCACCAGCCGGCCAAGGCGGTCATCCGCCAGCGCGAGGTCGGCAAGGACATGCACTCGTTCGCGCGCGGTCTGCGCGCTGCACTGCGCCAGGACCCGGATGTGATCCTCGTCGGCGAGATGCGAGACCTCGAGACGATCGAGATCGCGATCACCGCAGCCGAGACCGGCCACCTCGTCTTCGGCACCCTCCACACCCGCTCGGCGGAGGCGACGATCGACCGCGTCATCGACGTCTTCCCCTCCGCCCAGCAGGACCAGATCCGAACCCAGCTCTCGAACTCACTCGCCGCGATCATGTGCCAGGCACTTCTTCCCACCGCCGACATGAGGGGCCGCTGCGCCGCGCACGAGGTCCTCGTGATGACGCCGGCGGTGCGGCATCTGATCCGCGGCCACAAGCCGTCGCAGATCCGCTCGACCATGCAGACCCAGGCCGGGATCGGCATGCAGACCATGGACAAGTCCCTCGCGGACCTGGTCATCTCCGGCCGGGCCGACGAGCAGGTCGCCCGCGAGAGGGCGCAGGACCCTGCCGAGTTCGACAAGCTGATCGCCAGCGCCAACCAGACGGCCGCGCCCGCGCCCGCCCAGAAGAGGAGCCGGCGCGGGCGCGGCGGTGATGATTCGCCCGAGGTCGGGGCCGGTGTCAGCATGGGCGGCTCGTAGTGCCCCTGTTCGTCTACAAGGGCCAGAACGAGGATGGCGCCCGGCGCAACGGCCGAGTCGAGGCGCCGGACGAGCAGGCGGCACTCGAGCAGCTTCGCACCAACGGCATCTTCGCCTCGAAGATCGCGCCGGTGAAGGAGCCGATCAAGATCGAGGACCTGCTCTCACGGCGCCGGCGGGTGCCCCAGGACCAGCTGGTCCTCTTCACCCGTCAGATGGCGACCCTGATCGACGCGGGCGTCGCGATCCTCCAGGCCCTGAACATCCTCGAGAAGCAGATCGAGAACGCCCGCTTCAAGGACGTTGTCCGCGATGTCATCGACCAGGTCGAGTCCGGTCAGCAGCTGGCGGAGGCGCTGCGCAAGCACCCCGACGTCTTCTCATCGCTCTTCATCTCGATGGTCGACGCCGGCGAGAACTCGGGAACGCTGGACGAGTCGCTGTCCCAGCTGGCGCTCCAGCTCGAGCAGGCCTCCCGTCTCCAGAAGCAGATCAAGGCAGCGATGCGGTACCCGCTGATCATCCTCGGGGTCGCGGTGATGGTCCTCGTCCTGCTGCTCGTCTTCGTCGTGCCGCGCTTCCGGAGCCTGTTCTCGTCCCTCGGCGGCGACCTGCCCATCCCGACCAAGGTCGTGATCTCACTCAGCCAGGTTCTCGTGCCACCGGACGGCAAGCTCCTGCCGGTGGTCCCCGCGATCGTGATCCTGATCCTGGCCGCCGCCTTCGCCATGATCCTGTTCGCCTTCCGCCGTTTCCGGCTCCCCCCGATGCCGGCCTTCGGCCTCGGAGCATCGGTCGGCCTGTTCCTCGGCGGGCTGCTCTACCTGTTCCAGTTCGAGCCGGCCTTCCTGACGACCAGTCCCCTCGTCGCGATACCCGGCGGGGTGAGTCTGATCACCTTCTTCTACGACCACGACTTCCCGAGCGCCTTCGTCGGGGTGCCCCAGATCGTCGCGATCTTCGGTCGGGTGGCGCTCCTGTACGTCGTCTTCATGATCCTGCGCTCGTTCTGGCGCCGCTTCATCGGTACCCCTGAGGGCCGCCGCGCCTGGGATGCGTTCCGCCTGAAGGCGCCCCTGAAGATCGGCAGCCTGGTCCAGAAGATCTCGATGGCACGGTTCACGCGCACGCTCGCGACACTGATCAAGTCGGGCGTCCCGATCCTCACCGCCTTCGACATCGTCCGCGAGACCGCTGGCAACGTCCTGATCGAGGAAGCGGCCGACGAGGCCCGCCAGCGGGTCGCCGTCGGCTCGACGATCTACAGCGCCCTCGACGACTCACCGGCCTTCCCATCCCTTGTGACCCGCATGGTCCAAGTGGGGGAGGAGACCGGTGCGCTCGACGAGATGCTGCTCAAGTGCGCCGAGTACTACGAGGAAGAGGTCGACATCGCGATGAAGAACATCGCCTCCCTGATCGAGCCGGTGATGGTGATCCTGATCGGCCTGATCGTGGGATCAATCGTAATCGCGCTCTACCTGCCGATCTTCGGCATCTTCCAACTCCTTGAAGCCTGACCTGACTGACGGAGAAAGTCGCAAACGGGAGCATGCGTTCGTTTGCTTCTTTATTGCCTTCGGCGGAGCGTCTTTTGTCGGTACGCCGTGGCGCTTGGCGCCGCTAACTGCGCCTTTCCTCCGTGGGAGGCGCCTTACGGGCTGCCCTTGCTCCATTCCGGGCGCGCATTGACCCGCTAACCCCCTCTTTCCTCCGAGGGCATCTTCGCGCGAGAGGCCCGCATCTGGATGAGGGGCCCGGTGAACCTCCCTGATCAGGAGCCTGCCCCCGGCAGGGCAGGCGACCCGGAGTCCTCCCGTTCAGACCTTTCGGTATCGGACCCCGGCGCCCCGGCTGTTTGCGACGGGGGTGATGACCTGCGCATCGCGCAGCTTCGCGAGGATCCCCGTGGCTGTGATCGGGGCGACGCCGAGGAGGTCCGCAGCGTCGTCGCGACCGATCTCGGGGTTGGCGTCGAGGTAGGCGATCACGAGTGCCTTGTGATTCTCGATCGCCTTGTGTGAGCGGTAGGACAGCTGCCCTGCGAGGCGTGCGCGAGCTGTCTCGCTGAGACGGAATGAACGCGCCCGGTTCACGAGTCTCGTGAGGGCCCCGAGCCGCTCGAGTTGCTCGAGGGTGAGGAACGCCTCGTCGACGGTGCACTGCGCCGCGCCTGCGAGCTGCTCTGGCCGGAGAACCGACTGCTCGAGCAGCAGGCTGATGGCGATCGTGATCCGGACGTCCTCTTCTCCCGGGCGCAGGCCGGCGGTGCGATAGAGGTCGTCGAAGAAGGAACGGAGGACGAGATTCGGGTTCCCTCCGCTCAGGAGCACCACGACATCGCCACCGTCTTCTGCGATCGAGGGGGCGGGGTGGCCGTCGCGGAGCATCACCTCGTACATGGCGTCGATCCCGATCCCCTCACCCTCGGCGAGACCGAGGACGCGCGACGCGTTCGTGAGGGCCGGGTTCCTCGGGTTCGACGGGGTGGAGATGAGCCGATCCGCGGGAACCCCACTCGGAAAGCCTCCCGGGGACCGGACCTTGAACAGGTCAGCGGGATCGCCGACCGCGGTGGCGACGACGGTGGAGCGGGGCAGGCGGTAGTCGCGGTGCACCAGGGCGTTGACGAGCGCCTCACGGAGGGCCCTCTCGCTGACGGGCCGTGTCTCGACGCGATGAGCCCCCTGGAAACGGAAGGTCGCCGGGAAGGCGCTGTCGATGAGCGCCAACGCCTTATCGAACAGCGGCAGGAGCGGCGCGGCTCCCCGCAGACTGTCGCGCGAGGGGGCGCTCTCGTTCACCGTGATCAGGACACGCAGCTGCTCGACGTTCGGCTCGAAGGGGCAGAGCAGCAGCGCGCCGGCGCGATTCAGCTCGGGATCGGCGTCGTCGGGGGAGCCCAGCGTAACCCCCATGCGCCGCGCCAACTCCTGATCGCTCGGCGGCGCGGTGCTGCGTGCGGCGCGGTAGTGGGCGCGAGCCGATTTGAGGGCCTCCTCGGTCGCGGAGGACAGCCGCAGCCCCGAGGGCTCGCCGGACCAGTCGTATCCGCGCCGGCGCTCGAGGAACTCGCGCGCCTGGTCGCCGGTGAGCTCGACGCAGTCCTTTCCGAATCGGGTCCGCAGCTTGCCGCCGACCCGGATCTCCTCGAGCGCGGGGGCGACGTTGATCAGGTAGAGCCGCGCGCCGTGCTCGTGGACGACCTCGATCTCGTCGATCGAGAAGTTCGGCTGGGTGAGGGCGTGGATGCGTTTGCGCAGCCACTCGACATCCAGGTACGTCCCGACGAACGCGGCTGGCCCGGTGGCTCGGTCGTTGACGCCGACGACGAGAACGCCTCCACTATCGGTGTTCGCGAAGCAGGCGACCTCGCCCGCCAGAGCTTGTGCCGCCGGTTCGTGTCGTGGCGAGATCGCCACCCGAACGCCGTTGCGGTCGACCGTGCCGGATTCCTCTTTGAAATCGACCAGCTCGGATTCGAGGTCGTCCGGCTTCCCACCTGCGGCCACTGCGGCGATGGCCGCAAGGGCCTTGTCCCGGCGAAGGTTTGCGCTCATGGCCGGATAAAGTAGCAAACCAGCGCATGCGCTAATTTCCTTCTTTTTGGTGGACAGCAGAGCTTCTTTCCCGCCTTTGCGCCGTGTGCGCTCGCATCGGGGCCGAACCTGCCGCCCCGCCGGAAAGGGGACGCCGCGGGCTGGTCGCCCCACCAGGCTTCGCCAGCAGGGAAAGGGCCTCGGCCGGCGCCTGGCCTCGGGGTAGGAAGAAGGCCTGTTCCGGTCCTCAGATGCGGATGTCGTGCCGCGACATGAAGGTGGCCAGCGTGTCCCTCACTGAGAGGTCCGACACCTCGATCCTGGTCTGGCGCGAGCGGTGGGCTCCGCCCCTCTGACTCAGTTCCTGGAGACTGACCTCACGCAGCGCCTTCCGGGTGGTCGCATCAATGCCTTCGCTGAGCTCGGTCCTCTGTTCATACACGCAGAAGAAGAGGCCGGATGCGAACGCGACGGTCCCGAACCGAAGAGCTCCCCCTGAGCCGAACGGCACCTTCCACGTACCCAGTTGGCGTTCCACCGCGACCGGCGGCGGCCGGCGCCCCAGCCACCCGGTCCTCTGGGGTTGAACCATCTCCGTGGTGGTCTCCCCGCGCACCCCGGCCACCGAGGCGGCCATCGCCACACGATGTGCGAGCTCGCTGAGAGACCGTTCCAGGGCCGCCCATTCCTCAGACTCGCGCTGCGCGCTCTGGTTGCGGGCCCGCTCCGCCTCTCTCCGAGAGGACGCGAACGCGTCAGCCATCGAGTTCAGATCATCATCCACGCGCACATCACCTCCTCGGGACTGATCCCAAGCGTAACTGCAAGGCGCGCCCCCCAGGGGCCGGGCCTTCCCGGGCGCAGGAGAGGTGAGTCCCATTCCGGCGATCTCCGACGCTGGACGGCTGTCCTTACCGGAATCGAAGGCGGCGCCGGTCGATCGCACCAGCGGCCCTGCGCGCCGACCGATGCGCGCACCGGCGCCCGCCCTGCACCATGGACGGCTCGCCGTATCTTGGATGTGAGAGACCGGCTGCCTTGCCGGCTTCGACAACGAAAGGACCCGCGTGCCCCGACGCCTGGTTCGTCAGATCATCCAGATCGAGATCCTCCGCGAGGATGAGCCGCTGCCCGAGGACCTCGTGGCGATCGCCGACGAGATCACCACGGGCGACTCGAGCGGAAACGTGCGGACGTTGAGCGTCGAGGACCTGACGGGCCCGCAGATGGCCGCGGCCCTGATCGCCCAGGGGTCAGACCCGGAGTTCCTCGGCCTCGACGCCGACGGCAAGGACCTCACCCCCTGATCCATGGCCGGCGCCGCCCGGGCGCCTGAGCCCGCGGGCGGGAGTCCCTGCCTCGGTAACAGGGAGAAACACCCTCCCACCTTGACCCCGGGCCGAGACTCGGCGGATGGCGACTGATGTCTGGATGGCGCTCCGCTCCATCGTCGCCGCCCGGGACGGCATGCGCTGCATCTACTGCAAGGTGCCGACCGCTGCCACTCTCGAGCATGTCGACGCCCGATCTCGGCACGGGGGCCATCACGCGGAGAATCTGCGGCTCGCCTGCCCCTCCTGCAACTCACGCAAGCGTGATGAGGAGATCAACACCTGGATGGCGCGCGAGGGCTGGCGCCTGCCAGCGCCGCCGCCGCTGCCTGCGACGGTCAGTGAGATGGTCCGCACGCTCTACATCCCCACCTTCAAGGCTCCGGGGTATGCGAACAGCGGCTCGACCAACTCACGTCTGCGGATCGATGATCAGCGGGTCTGCCTGCTCGAGGTGAGACCCGGGCGCCCCTACCCGTGGGAGATCATCCGGCTCGGTCTGGAGGATCACCCCCGCGTCGTGCTCGGGAGCTACGATTTTCTGCGCCGTCACAACACCGCCAAGGCGGGTGGCAAGCGGCGCCAAAGGACAACACGCTGAAGCTGCGACGCAACACCACGAGTGCCCTCAAGAGCCGCCGGGTCTCACCGGTGATGCGCGCGCGCCTGCTTCTCGGTGTGATCGCCGTCCTGCCGATGATCCTGTTGGGTCTGCTGATCCCGCTCCTCGCTGTCGCCTGGCTCGTCCTTCTCGCGGCGATCGCGATGGTGTCACTCCTCGCCGATCGGCTTCTGCTCCGGACCTGGATCCGTGACACCCAGCCGGCACCCGCCTGGATGACGCAGGAGCTGGCAGCACTCGGCCGCGATGACATCCCCGTTCTGATCAAGGGGTCCGGCGCGCCGAGTGCCATGATCCTCGGATCCTCGGACTCGCCGACGATCATCATCAGCCGGGCTCTCACATGGGACATGGACCCCATGGAGCGCAGCGTCCTCTGGAAGCGACTGCTGGCGGGTGTCGGTGCGGAATCGCAGCGGCGCCAGCGCCTGCGGGGCGCGTGCCATCCCGTGGGTACGGTCCTCGACGCGGCGGGCGTCCACCCGGGCAAGCACTTCGGCTCCCTCCTTGGCGTCGTGCACCGGCGGTGGAGCTCCGTCATCGTCGCAGCTGCAGACCTCGACGCGCTGGTCGTGGCGAACGACCGGGGCTGCACCGAGGGCACGCAGGAGGACGGCGCGCTCGCCTCGGTTCTGAGGCGCTGCGACATCCCCGAGCTCGCCATGAAGGGTTCCGAGCTGATCGAGATCGCAGGACCTCTGGCGCAGACGACCGGACGCGCCGTGCGCCTGGAGGCCCGGATCGGCGCCTATCGTCACAAGCACCGCTCGGGAAGCGGCGAGATCACCCATTCTCTGTTCGATGAGGGGGTCGACTTCGACCTCGTCTCCCGGCCCTTCGGGCGTCCGGAGCCGGTCACGATCGCGCTCCCCGAAGCTCCGCCGGCCCTCTGGGGCTCGGCGGTGGCGACCCAGGCCGCCGAGGTGGAGGACGCGCACGACGACGCTGCGGACGAGGGGTTCGACATCACACCCGGAGACGTTCCCGCGGTCGCCGATCCGGGTGGTTACGGGCCCTCGGATGGGAGCGATGAGGACGAGGCCGGGTCGCGGGCCTCCGCAGACGCCGTGGGCGACCTTGATGAGGCCCCGCCCTCCGAGGGTGAGATCACCGAGGAGCCTGAGCTCGAGCAGGAGATCGTTCTCCCCGAGCCCGAGGTCTTCATCGAGCCCGAGGTCAGCCCTGGGGAGGAGGAGATCGTTCTCCCCGAGCCCGAGGTCTTCCTGGAGGAGGATCTGATCAAGGCCGACGAGAGCCCGGCGGAGGAGGCCGACGCCGATCTCGGAGTGCCGGACACGGACAGGGTGCCTGTGAGGGTGGTGCGGCGGCGGCGTTGGTGGTGGCCGTTCGGATCCCGTGCCGTCGCGCAGGAGGACGATGCCCCGGTCCTCGATGAGCCGGCCGATGAGTCTCACGAGGCCTCCCCCCTCGACGACCCGCAGCAGCCGGATGGGACTGGTCTCCCCGAGGTCGACCTGACGCCCGTTCCCTATGAGGAGCTGACCGGCGCCGAGGAGCAGATCATCGATCTGGACTTCGTCGATGCCCCCGAAGGCGACGTCGACGAGCCGCTCGAGGAACCCGCACCCGGAGCGATCGACGCCGAGTTCTCAGACGACGAGGGTGAGGAGCCCGCCGACGAGGACGCAATCGTCCCGCGCCGACGGCGCGGCCTGCGGCGCCGACGCGCGCTCGCGGCCACGCCTGCCGTGCCGGTTGAGATCGAGGAGTCGCTCCGCGACCTCAACGCCGAGCCCGCCGCCGATGCCGAGGCATATGCCGACGCCGACGCCGACGCCGAGCACGAGCCTGAGCTGGACGCCGAGGACGACGCCGAGGACCAGGAGGACGAGCCGAACACCAGTGCCGAGGACCGGGAGGGCGAAGATGAAGTCGCGGTCGCCGGTCGCCGGCGTCGGGGTCTGTGGAGCCGCCTGTTCGGGCCCCGCCGCCGGGACGATTCGGTTGTCGAGGAGGTCGACGAGCAGCCGGGTGAGCCGATGTCCGATCTCGCCCCTGTCGATGAGGCGGGTGCGCAGGAGATCCAGGAGCCGATCGTCCTCGAGCTCCCGGAGCCCGAGGTCTGGAGCGATGAGACCGCCCTCCCGTCCCTCGACGCGCTTCCCGCGGCCGAGCCGGCCGACCTCGTCTCACCCGAGCCCGAGGAGGAGGCCCCCGTCGTCGCGGCCGAGCCGGAGGAGATCATCGCCCGCGAGCCCGAGGAGGTGAGCCCGCCGGAGCCGGAGGCGCTCATCTCCGAGCGGACGCCCATCCTCCAGCCGACACGTCTCGCGGCCCCAGAGGACGTGGCCGTCGAGCCGATCCCGGTCGCCGCTCCGACGCTCGAGCCGTTGACGCCGGACGTCCCTCCGGTCCTGGCCTCGGCCCCTGACCTCCAGCCGCCGCTCGAGCTGACCGTGCGAGTCCGTCCGGGGACGGAGGTGCATGTGAGCCAGCCGTGGGATCCCGAGCGCCGGGCGAACGAGTACCAGGTCGAGGAGGACGAGGCGGATCACGAGCGGTTCCGCGATCCCCTCGGAGACTTCTTCTCACGGCGACGCCGCAAGTCCTGAGAGGCCCCTGGGAGCCTCAGCCGGTGCCTACTGGGACCGGCGAGTGGACGCGGGTGCCTTGGCGCGCTTTCGCGGTCGCCAGCCGAGCATGGTGGCGAGGCCGGCGGCGATGATGGCGAGGGTGATGAGGGAGCTCGCGCTCTCGGTGGCGAGGGCGGAGCCGAGGTTCTGCGCGCCCGTGGCTGAGGCCTCAGGGAGCGCGAGCACGAGGGCGAGGGCGCCAAGGCCGACCGCCCGAAGGTGCGTCCCCTGGCCCCACGCCCAGACCGCGGCGCCAGCGAGGATGAGACCGATCAGGATCTGCGTCGTCATACCCATCACGCTACGACGACAAGGCCCTGCTGCAGCCCTACTCGAGCTGGAAGCCCTCTCCGGTGATCCGGCCGATGTCGTTGCTGATGCCGAACACCATCCCGAGCATCATGATCGCGATCCCGACCAGCGCGGCGCCCGTGTAGACACGGGCGGAGAACGGACCCCCGCGCACCTTCTCGACGACGGCGATGACGATGTGGCCGCCGTCGAGTGGCAGGAGGGGGATCAGGTTGAAGAGCCCGAGCAGGAAGCTGATCGAGGCGATGTAGAAGAGGGCGAGCCCGAGGATCTCGGCCTCTTCGTAGTAGGCGGTGATGCCGACGATCGTCGTCAGCTGCTCACGAGCCTCGGATGAGTGGAGGAGCTCGGCCATCGAGGCACCGATGATCTTCGTCTGCTCGATCATCGTCAGCCCGGAGGCGCTGAGGGACCTCGTGAAGCCGAGCGACTGGTTCCTCGTAGCGAAGACGACGCCGAGAGCGGGCTGGCCCTCCCCTCCATCAAGGACCACATCGAGGCTGCGCTCACTGCCATCGCGAAGGATCGTGATGGTCGCCTCGGCCCCGGCGCTCTCGACCAGCTCCTGCTGGAGGCTGCGAGGGTCGTTGCCGGACACCTGTGCCTCGTTGACGGCGATCAGAAGGTCCCCCTCCATGATGCCGACGCTCGCCGCGGCGCTGGCGGGGGTCACCTCGGCGATCCGGTTCTCGACGCGGGGGACCCCGTCCATGTAGAACGCGAAGAAGAGGGCGAAGGCGCAGACGATGTTGACCGCGGGGCCGGCGAAGATCACCACCAGGCGCTTCCAGGTCGGGGCCGCGTAGTAGGCCTTGCCGCGCAGCTCCTCCGGGATCTCCTCATCCCGGGTCATCCCGCTGATCTTCACGAAACCGCCCGCGGGCAGCCAGCCGATCCCGTACTGGGTCTCACCGATCGTCTTGGAGATCAGCGGCCGGCCGAAGAAGAGGAAGAACTTCTCGACCCGCATTCCACAGAGCTTGGCGGCGACGAAGTGCCCGCACTCGTGGAGGATGATCATTGTCATCAGGGCGAAGATGAAGATGGCGATCTGCATGCGCACACTCTGGGTGATCCGGATGCCGGTCCCGCTCTTTCTCGCCTGCCGGTGAATCTGGCGCGCTGCCTCATGCGTCTGCCAGGATGAGCAGCCATGACAGACCCGATCGCCGAAGCGCGCGACAACGGACGTGAGTGGGCCCTCGATGAGATCGAGCGGTTCCTCGCACTCGTCGCTGATGCAAGCGACCGGGAATGGATCGGCGACCTGGCCTCGGTGCTGATCGCCCGCAACCTCGAGGACCCGGCCTCGGCGTTCGCACTCCGCTCTCTGAGTTCCTGGATCGAGGATCCCACCTATGCCGCGGCCCATGGGCTCGGTGAGAGCCCGGTCACCGGCGCGGACGCCGGCCCGGAGCGTCTCCGGCGCCTGGACCTCCTTCGGCGGGCGATCGGCTTGTACGAGCGCGATCAGGTGATCTCCCGTCAGCGGGAGGACATCGAGCGACGCGAGCAGACCCTCAGCTCCAGCGGCGGGGTGAAACTCGGGATGCGCATGCGATCGACCCGGCCTGAGCCCCGGACCCCGCCTCCTACTCGCCCGGCGCGGTCCCCGCTCCGCCCCGAGAAGCGGCCGGCGCCGGAGGCCTGAACCGACCCTTCTCGGGTCGTACCGTCAGAGAACCGAGCCGAGACCCCATGCGCGCCAGAGGATTGGGGCCATGGTCCCGTTGTGCGGCCCGCCGCTCCTCTTCCAGCTCCTCGATTGGGCCCGCCAGCACCGCCTGGCCTCCAACCGTGTCCTGCCGATCTGCGTCTGGGGCGAACGCGGTGTGGGGAAGACCCAGATCATCGCCGAGTACGCCCGCTCCCGGGCTCTCGAGTTCCGGGTCTACCACCCGGCCCACGACACGGGCCGCGGAGATCTCCTCGGCACGAGCTTCCGGGACCCCGAGACGAACACGACCCACTATTCGCCGCCGTCCTTCCTCCCAGCGGCAGATGACGTCGCCGTCGTCCGTCCTGACGGGATCCTGCTGATCGACGAGCTCAACCGTGCCGACCGCGATGTCATCTCCGGGCTCTTCGAGCTGATCGGAGAAGGCCAGATCAGCCAGTCCGGCTACGTCCTCCCCGAGGGATGGCAGATCGTCTGCGCGTGCAACCCGCCGGAGCCCGGCTACGACGTGACGGACCTCGACCAGGCGATGATCGACCGGATGCTCCACGTCCCCTTCGGCTTCGACCCTGCGGCCTGGCACACATGGGCGCGGCGCCAGGCCCTCGAGGAGGACGTCATCGACTTCGTCCGCCTTTCACCCGATCAGCTGACAACCGGCCCTCGCGGTCTCCCCGCGGCCGTCGTGCCCCAGCCGACCCCACGCGCGGTCGAGTTCTTCGCCCGGCTCTATGAGCCGCAGATGGATGATGGCCTGCTCTCGCTGATCGCCGAAGGGCTGCTCGGCGCCGACGCGGCACCGGTGTTCATGGCCAGCCGCCAACGGCTCGAGCGCGAGCTCACCGCGGAGCAGATCATCAACGGCGCCTGGCGCCGCTACTTCCCCCGCTGGCTCGAGAACGGCCGGGGAGACCTGCTTCACAAGTCGCTCACCGCCCTGCTGCGCGACCTGGAGACCCGCGCCATCGATCCGGGGATCGCGCAGGAGCTGATCGGCATCCGCGACGGCCTGGATGCCCGCCGGGCCGAGATCCTGATGAGCGCGCTGGCCGAGCACCTGCCGCGCTGGCACGAACTGATGACCCGGCTAATCGACGGCCGCCGGCGCGAGCGCGACATCCTGTTCACGCCGTCCCCCGAGGACGATCTGGCGATCTGAGAGCGTTGGGCGCCGTGTCACTGACAGAACGCAAGAAGTAAGCGATCGGCGCTCAGGCGCCGCCATCCTCGACGCAGTCCGCTGGTTCACAGGGACTCCATCCGTATCCACCCCGTCGAGGGAGTAGTACCGATGTTCCGCACGTACCCGAATGTTGCCGATGTGGTCTTCACCCCGCACTCGCGCACCAAGGGCAAGGTCGTCTCCGATGGAGGCGGCACCGTCGAGATCGAGTGGGAGGGGCAGGAGGAGCGCGACGAGCTCACCTACAGCCGTTTCGCGATCGCGTTCGACTGGGTCGGTGATCGCTGGGAGCTGATCTACTGAGGGGCGGCCGCTGAGCCACTGCCGCACCGATGCGCACGGGCCCATCATCCGATGGTAACGACGCATGAGGAGACGGCAGTGGCTCACACCCGCGGCAACCACCTGACGCTTGAGGATCTCGCGACGCGCTTCGGTCTGTCGACCGACGAGGCGTGGGGGATCTGCCTGAGCGAGTCGGTCCCCGTCGTCCATGGCCGGGTCGACCGGAGCCTGTTCGCCCTGGTCTACCGGGATGTCGTGGCACGCGACGCGTCCAGGACCCCGGTCGCAGCCTGACTCACATATCAGAGAGGGTGACCCCTACGGCCTGGTGATTCGTATAAGTCACCAACCCCCCAAGGAGGCATCTTTGTCTGACACGCTCACACTGCGCGAGCTCGACCCGAACGGCGCGATCGAAGAGGCGGCCTACGCGGCTGATGGAGACCCGGGCGGCACTCGCTCGGACTTCTTCCGCAAGGCGGCCATCGGCGGCGGTTCGCTCGTCGCCGGCGGCGTGGTCTTCGGCGGCCTTCCCGCCCTCGCCCTCGGCGCCCCGTCCAAGTCCCAGGACGTGGACATCCTGAACTACGCGCTCACCCTCGAGTACCTCGAGACCGCGTTCTACGCCCAGGCGCGCACCTGGGCCGGCCTTCGTGGCGACGTCGCCCGCTTCGCCGCGGTCGCCGGTGCCCACGAGGCAGCCCACGTCAAGGCCCTCAAGAAGGTGCTCGGCTCCAAGGCCGTCGCCAAGCCGAAGTTCGACTTCGGTGCCACGGTCCGCAGCCAGAAGGCCTTCGTCAAGACGGCGATCGCCGTCGAGGATCTGGGCGTCTCGGCCTACGCCGGCCAGGGCCCGCGGCTCAAGCAGGTGCCGGTCATCCAGGCCGCCCTCGCGATCCACTCGATCGAGGCGCGCCACGCCGCCTGGATCCGCTTCATCGCCGGCATGAACCCCGCTCCGGTGGCGTTCGACCCCGCCCGCGACATGAAGCAGGTCCTCGCGGTCGCCGGCGGCTTCATCGCCGAGTAGCCCCGACGCGGGCTCACTGACGGGGACCCCGAGGGCACCGGGGTCCCCGTGCTCACCTCGACGAAAGGTCTCTCCACCATGTTCGACATCTCACCCGTCCAGATCATGATCGTCCTCGCGATCGCCCTCCTCGTCTTCGGACCGAAGCGCCTCCCTGATCTGGGCAGGAACCTCGGCCGGGGGATCCGCGATTTCCGCGACGGCATCTCCGGCGATGGCAAGAGCGACTCCGTGACCAGCATGGAGGACGAGTTCCACGAGGAGCCAGCCTCCGCCGCCACCCTCAAGCGCGAGAGCGCGTCCGAGGCCGACGCGGCCGCTGCGGAGGACGACGCGATCGCCGGCGCACATCCCGATCCCGCCTTCGCGCGGGCGTCGGCCTGAGCGATCCTCAGGCGGCGGCGAGCCGCTTGAGCTCGCGCAACTGACGGTGTGTCGGTCTCGGTAGCTCTCGAGGCCGGCACGCGAGGTTCGAGGCGCCGTCGAGGCGCCCCTTGGTCACGCGTGGAGGGACGGCGCTCGCAAGCGACGCGATCAGCGATCGCCTCGGGGCCTGCTCGTCGAGTGGGTCGCTGAAGACCGGCTCGCTCCAGCCGCCGGCGCGCAGCGAGGTCTGATCGGTCGAGGCGACCAGAGGCCGCTCCTGGGGGCTCAGGGACCTGCAGCGGTCCCGCAGGGCATCGGCAACCGCCGCCATACGACGGGCGTCGCGGTGCACGACCACCAGGAGTGGGGTCTGGTCCTCGAGTTCAGGGAACCTGCGCCCGGAGGCCCGCGCAAGGCGCAGGGCGCCGTAGGCGTGGATCTCCTCCGCCAGCCGCTCCACGGATCTCCACCCCGGGTCCCAGGCGTAGTAGAAGGGGAGAAGGGCGCTCACCCCGCGATCGGGGACGACGAGGCTGACCCCGACCGTCGCCTCAGGCCGCACCTGGGAGACCTTCCTCGAGACCGCGTTGCGGAACCAGATCTCGCTCTGGGTCGGCCCGAACCAGTTCGCCGTCCTGATCGTGATGAGGGCGCGTGAACCGCCGATCTCGATCGGGCCGGCACGGGCGGCCTCGATCAGGCCGAGCAGGTGCTCGTTGGCCTCAAGGATCCGGCGGGTCCGGTGCTGGTCCAGGTGGCTCTCGCTCCAGACGACCGGGGGCCGGAAGCCCTCGCTCTCCTCGATGAACGGCAGGCAGTGGCGCGCCGGGCTCATCAAGGTGAGCATCCTCAGGTTCTGGCCCGGCCCCAGGGCGACCCTCTCGGGCTCGGCGTAGGAGCGGTAGACGAGGTGGCGGAAGTAGAGCACCCGCAGGTCCCGCGCCGATGAGGCCTGGGCCGCCTCGGGCGTCGAGAGGTGGTCATCGTACATCAGCCGGCGCAGCTGCACTCCCGAGATCATCTCGAGCCGGGCGACCGTGATCACGATCTCCTTCTGGCGCTCAGAGAGGCCGCTGAGGACGAACTCGGCTCGCGTCGGGGTCATCGTCTCCGCCGGCGAGGGCTGGGGGCGCCTGTGGTACCTGAAGTGCATCCAGATCACCCTGGGCGCGACCGTCAGGCCGGCCCTCTTCTCGAGGACTGCGGCGACACGGCCGGCCGCGCGCTCATACATGTCCCTCTTCACCTCGCCGCCGTAGGCGCTGAAGCAGTGGCGATAGAGCTTCGCCGGCACGATCTGGGGGTCACAAAGCGGACACTCACGACGCATCACGACCCCCTATCTCAGTGCGGGCGGCGGACCCTGGACGAGAGCAGGAACGTCCGCGGAGGTGCGCCCGGAGGCCTCATCTCGGAGCCCCTCGTAGACGGGCCGGACGATCGTCCCGAAGGCGACGACGATCAGCAGGAGCACGACGAGCATCCGCACGAGCCACTCACCGGGAGAGCTCACCTGGATCCGGAAGGGCTTGGGCAGGAAGAAGAGCTTCTTCTTCGCCGGCCAGAACCACGGCACCGGCACCTGGTTGAGGCTGTCGCTGACCAGATGCGACAGGTAGCCGAGGAACACCGCCAGCATCACCAGCGGCATGAAGGCCGGGAGGTTCTCCTTCTCCCACTCCCAGACGACACCAGGATCGAAGCCGAGCGGGGTGACCGACAGAAGGCCGCTGGCGAGCCAGGCGACAAGACCAGCGAACAGGGCGTAGACCGGCAGGGCCCCGAAGGTCCACAGGAGCATGAAGACGATCGAGTGGGTGCCCCCTCGGTGGCCCATGACCGATCGGGCGAGCATGCCGACGATCCGAGGAGGGACCGAGATGATCTGCCCGAGCAGGCGGGCCGGCCAGCCGAAGGCGCCGCTGCCGGGGATGTAGCCCTTGGTCACGAGCGCGTTGGGGTGGTCGATGTCGGGAAGCACGCTCGCGACGGCCGCGATCGCCAGGCCCCCGATCATCCCTGTGGGCCCGACTGACATCCCGAGCTGGTCTCCCACCAGCGGGGCCCCGCCTGCCCAGAAGAGCGCACCGAACGCAACATGTGTCTTGCCGAGCACACAGGCGAGAGTGCGGCGGGCCGCCGAGGGCTGCCCGAATCTGTAATCGATCCGGCGCCAGCGGCCCGAGCGAGGACTGATCTCGTCCCCTAAGCGATGAGAGATGGGCTTGTGTGCGCGGATCTACACTCTGAAACGAGCGATGAGCACGCCCTTGCCTGCAACCAGATCAGCCACTCGACAGCCGGGTCGCCCGGTCTACACCGACGCCCAGAAGCGGATGGTCACCGACCAGTATCACCTCTGCGTGACCCGCGCCGACAAGATCGCCCTACAGCGCCGCCTCGGTCTCGATTCGCTGGAGCAGCTCTACAACCTCGCCAACCGCCTGGGAGTCACCCGCTCACACCAGGAGCAGATCGCGGGGTCCGGCTCAGAACGCCAGGCGCCGGCGTTCGCGGCCGAGCGACTCACTCTCCGGGAGGACCCGGCCACCACCGTCTTCACGCGCGAGGGGGATGAATACCTGCGTCGCCACTTCGGCGTCGATGCCCGCACTCGCCGCCACCTCGAGGAGATCGCCTTCCACCTCTCCCACACCGAGACGGCCATCATGTATCGCGCCCGGGTCCTTGGTCTTCGCCGCTGGTGCAAGTACTGGCAGGCCGAGAAGATCATCGCCTGGACTGGCCTCAGCGAGACCCGGCTGCGCGAGCTCGGGGTGGACTTCTACCCGTGCCTGGACCGCGATGGTCAGCTTGCGGTGACGCTGGTGTCCACGAGCTCGCTGATGCGCCTCATCGCTTTCGACATGGCCGCCGACCAGCCCGAGGACGAGGAGCCCGAGCAGCGGACCGGATCCTCAGCGAACCACCACGCCGAGCTCGTCGCCGCCGGCGCCGACGGTTTCCTCCTCGCCGAGCTGGCTGATCTTCGCCGGGAGATCGACTCGGGGTCGGATCCCTGGGAACGCTCCCGGTGGGTCTCACACGGGCATGTCTGCCTGAACCCCTGGGCCGGGCTGTCGTTCATGTTGTTCGATGACGGCCGCGATCACAAGGTCCCCGCCCGCGGTCTCCACCCTTCCGACCTGCACCCCAGCCTACTTTCGGAGTTCTAGCGTCCCCTCCTCGAGGGCGCGGACGACCTCGAGCACGGCTCCGATCGCGACGCCACGGCGGGCGAACCAGGAGACCGCCCGGTTGAGAGCCTTGCGGTCCTTCAGCGCCGTCGGGTAGCGGCGACCCAGCTGATCGGCGATCTCCTGCTGTGACCACCGCGGGCGCTCCTGCCGGGCCTCGTCAGAGTCCGACGCCTCATCCTCGGCTGCGGGGATCTCGGCGAGGGCGGCTGCGACGACGTCGTGCTCGTGGCCCGAGCGTGTCAGGCGAGCGGCAAGACGCTGGCGCTCCGGACGTGTGATCGAGCCGGCGATCGTCCCGCGACAGGCGATCGCGAGTGGTAGGCGGCCCTCTTGGGGGAAGACCTCGGCGACGATCTCCTCTCCGCGCTCGCGGTCGATGCCGAGCATCGTCATCTCGCGCCGGGCGACGACAGGCCCCTTGCGGCGATCCCGGAGCACCTCGGCGCGGGCGCGGGCGGTCTCGTCATCGTCGATCGCGCCGATCTGCCCGAGACGTGCGATCGCTCCGGCGATCGCTTCGGGGCTGAAGCCGCGGGAGCGCAGTCGCTCCTCCAGCTGCTTGGTGGTACGCGACCGGAACGAGAGGGCGCGCGCAGCGACGTCGAAGGCGTCGCGGACATCGAGGCTCTCAGACAACACGGCGACCTGTTCGTCGGTCATCTCCCCACCCTGGATCCCGAGCACTGAGATGGTGTCGAAGGTGGCCGCGCGCCAGTACTCCTCACCGAGGAAGAGACTCATCCTGTCAGGGCGGCGGACCTGGACCTTGAGACGCAGCACGGGCACTGATCTCAGTCTAACAAGTGCGAGGTCGCGAACCGCGTAAGCGTCGCCTAGCCACACGTCTGGGCTGGACCCTGGGCAGTGCGGAGAAACCAACGGGGCTGAGCGGCTGGCACGTAGCCTCGGCATCGACCCTGAACCGGAGGACTCACAAGCACATGGCACGGAGCACGCGAAAGCCCAACGTCACCGTTCTACTCGGTGTGGCCGGCATGGTCGCGACCGGAATCCTGATCGCGATCGCGCTGATCTCGGCGCAGCCGACCAAGGTGGCGCTGCTGGTTCCCTCCGGTGACATCCCGGCTTTCCGCGAGGTCTCCCTCGACGACCTCGTCGAGATCGAGGTGAACGAGGACCCCGCCCTCAGTGCCTTCCTCAGCGTCGCTCGTGCGAACGAGCTGACCGAGGACGGCGCGAAGAAGCTCTACTCGGTGTCGGGGCTGCGCTCCGGCCTGCCGATCGACGCGAGCGTCGTGACGGCCGACCCGAACAAGGGCCTCCAGATCGTCTCGGGAGATGAGCGCCTGGTCGGGGTCACGACGAACCTTCCGGGCTCGCTCGTCGGCGCCGTGGACGAGGGCGCGGTCGTGGACGTGATCGCCTCGAGCACCAACAGCGGCGGGACGGCGACCTACGCCAAGGTCATCGCCATCGGCGGCGAGGACGCGGCCAAGGGCGTCGCAGGCGCCAACGAGGACATCGCCGGGGCGCAGGAGGAGAACGACCAGGCCGCCGACGAGATCCAGGTGATCGTCGCCGTCGCGAGCGCCGACGCCGCCGCCATCGCCGGCCAGGAGGTCGCGATGACGCTCCTGCCGTTCTGCCAGATCACCCCCGAGGGCAAGATCGTCCCGACCTCGGATGACCGTGCCGACGCCTGTCAGCCCCCGGCTGACCGCGAAGCGGCCCGCTGAGAACCCAGCCGACCAGATCACCAGAGAAGAGAAAGGACACCAGCACAGCATGAGCTCTCAGCCGCCGGGAAGCCTGGAGGGGGTCGACGATTTCGACGACCTGTTCAGTGA